>JBQCHA010000164.1:0-6269 GCA_051955175.1 Sphingomonas sp. | reverse complement strand
AGGTCCCCTTCGTGTTCGCTACGGGCTATGACGCCGAGGCCATCCCGAGCCGCTTCGAAGCCGTGCCGCGCCACGAAAAGCCGATCAGGACGAGCATTCTGCTCGCCACGCTCGATCGGCTGATGGGGAAGGGGCAGGAGGTGCCCGCCGCGGCATCGGGCGGCGTTCTCTAAAGCAGATCGCGGTACTGATTCGGCCGGCAGGGCGGCCGCGCCCTTCACGCGGCCGCCTCGAACTCTCCTCCTAGAAACGGCCGCGGATGCCGGCGTAGATGCTGCGGCCGAGCGTGCCGTATTGATAGACGGTCTCGTAATGCTCGTCCGCCACGTTCTCGACGCGGGCGAACAGCGACACGTGGCTGTCGACCGGCAGATCGGCGCGGAGATCCACCAGCGTATAGGCGTCTAGCCGCCGCGTGTTGGCGGCGTCGTCGAAACTGTGGCCCGCCCAGCGCACGGCAACCGCGGTGGTGAGCCCGAACGGCCAGCGATAGGTCAGGCTGGCATTGCCTTCCTGCCGTGGCCGGCGCGGCAGCCAATTGCCGTCGGTACCCGGCGACCGGGAGATCGCGCGGACCCAGCTGTAATTGGCGTCGATCGACAAGCCACCGATCGGATGCAGCGATCCGGTGACCTCCACGCCCTGCGCGAAGCTGCGGCCGAGATTGATGTAATAGCCGCCCGCCGTTGCGTGGCTGTCGCACAGCGGGTCGCTGCCCGGCGTCACGCCATAGCAGCTGTCGAACGTCACCAGATCGTGCGTCCGCCGCTCGAAATAGCTGGCCCCGAGCGCCAGACGGTCGCCCCAGGCATGCTGCTCGGCGCCGGCTTCCCAGCCCCTGGACCGCGTCGGCTCGAGCGCGTCGTTCCCGTATTGCGAATAGAGCTGATAGAGCGACGGCGCCTTGAAACCCTCGCCGTATCGGGCACGCAGCACGGTGCCGGTCGGCAGCTTCCAGGCGGCACCGCCGGAGAACAGGAAGCGGCTGCCGTAGCTACGGTAATCGTCGTGCCGCACGCCGCCGGTCAGCGTCAGGCCATCGATCACCTCGGCGTTGAGCTGCAGATATTCGTCGGTCAGCGTCGCGTGACCCTCGTCGAGGTCGCTCTGATATTGCGGGGAGATCGAGCGGAAGCGCGATCGTTCGTGCTCGACCCCGAACACCGCCGTCCAGCCGCGCGCAAGCGCCAGCGTGCCTTCATAGTCGATGCGATGCGTGCGGCCATTCGACCGGAAGGTGGTCTCGTCACCGTCGACGATGCGCGGATCCACGTTGCGCCGGCGGGTATCGGTATAGCTGTAGCCGATGCGGTTGCGCAGGCGGCCGCCGAACAGGCCGGCGTTGAGACCGGCATAGCCTAGCCACTGGTCGTTCACCTCGAGTTCGGGCGTGTCGATCGCGGCGAAGGTGAAGGGGTCGTTGCCATCGATATCGGTGCGGCCGTGCGAGTAGAAGCCGCGCAGGTCGGCGCTCAGCACGTCGGTCAGCGCGATTTCCACCCGCCCGCTGGCGGATTGATTGGTGTAACCGTCACGCTCGCGGCCACCGAAGCGCGGATCGAGCGCGGAGATGCCGTCGGTGGCGAAGGTCTCGCCGGCCAGACGCCACGTGACGCGCCCCTCCTTGCCGCCCAGTCCGGCCCGCGCATCGACGGTGCGGCGCGACCCGCCCTCGATGTCCATCGTGCCCTGCAGCGGCGCGGTGGGCAGCGCGGTGACGATGTTGACGACGCCGGCGATCGCCTGGCTGCCCCACAGCGTTGACTGCGGACCGCGCAGTACCTCGATGCGCGCGGCGTCGCCGGTCAGCAAATTGCCCATGTTGAAGCTGCCGTCGGGCGAAGCGGGATCGGAGAGCTTGACGCCGTCGAGCACGATCACCGTCTGGTCGCCCTCGGCACCGCGCAGGCGGAAGCTGGTGTCGGTGCCGAAGCCGCCGTTGCGCGAGATGCTGACGCCGGGCGTGCGCAGCAGCAGCCCGGTGACGTCCATGGCCTGCGCGGCGTCGATCGCCGCCTTGTCGAGCACGGTCACCGAGGAGTCGACCTGGTCGATGGGGGTCGGCGCGCGCATGGCGGTGACGATCACCGGGCCGGCATCGCTGTCCGCGGCAGCGTCGGGTGCGGGCGTCTGCTGCGCCAGTGCCGGTGTGGCGAGCGCCAACGCCGCCACCGGCAGGTGCTTCAGGATCGTGGTCGAGGCCGCGCGTCGGAAGCAGGCGGCGGATGGGTTGGTCGGAATGGTCATCATGGTCCCCCGGCGTCGTCGCGATGAACGCAGCGGGCCCACCGTCCCCGCAGGAACGGCCGGCGCACGGCCGCGGACGGACGCCTGGGGCGCCCACGGCCATGCGTTCGTGCGACCCGCCGCACGTCTTCGTCGCTCAGACGGAGGAACACCGTGCCGCGGCCATTCCCTGGACCGGGGCAAGAGCGACTCGACGCCGGCAGGTCTCCTGGCTCGCGGGTCAGGGCATGGAATACCGCCTTCCCAGATACGCGTCGCCGCGCCCCAGTGGCCGCCCGCTCTCCCTCGATCGACGAGGGAAGGGCCCCGTATTCCACACTCGCCGCTTACAGTTGCAGGGACAGCCGTGGCATTGGATGGCGAGCCATCCGCACCACATTCCCTTTGAAGCCCCTCGCGGGGCACCGGCGCGATGTTGGTGAACCGGCGACAGCGCCGATTCGGGCGCTCTCATAGGCCGCTCGCAGGAATGTCGCCAAGTCTTCTCTCGCGCGCCTCCCCGGCGCTGTCCTCGCCGCCGTGGCTTGGCCGGTGCCGGAACATGCCGTACCGCCTCCGTAAAGCGCGAGAGGGAGAGCGAACATGGTTGCAGTCGGGGTGATCGGCTACGGACTCGCCGGACGGGTGTTTCATGCGCCGCTGATCGACGCGGTCGACCGCCTCTCGTTGCGCGCGATCGCCAGTTCACGGCGAGACGAGATCGCCGCCGCCTGGCCCGGTGTCGCGGTCACCACGCCGGAGGCGTTGATCGCCGATCCGGCCATCGACCTGGTCGTTGTAGCGACCCCCAACGACAGCCATGCGTCGCTGGCGCGCGCGGCGTTGGAGGCGGGCAAGCACGTCGTGATCGACAAGCCGCTTGCGGTCGATGCGGAGCAGGCGCGCGGCTTGGTGGCGCTGGCGGAAGCGCGGGGGCGGCTGCTGAGCGCGTTCCACAACCGCCGCTGGGACGGCGACTTCCTGACCGTCGAGCGTCTGCTCAGCGAGGGCAAGCTGGGGCGGCCGATGCTCTACGAGGCGCGGTGGGACCGATCCCGGCTGGGCCAGCGGACGGGGTGGAAGGATCAGCCGGGCACCGGCAACGGCCTGCTGCCCGATCTCGGCTCACACCTGATCGACCAGGCATTGCGACTGTTCGGCATGCCCGAAGTGCTGACCGCCGACATGGCCGCCCAGCGCGAGGGCGGCCGGGTCGACGATTATTTCGAGCTGACGCTGCATTACGGCCCGATGCGCGCGATCCTTTCGGCATCGACGCTGGTCGCGGCGCCGCGGCCGCGCTTTGCCGTTCACGGCACCGGCGGCAGCTTCGTCAAGCATGGGCTCGATCCGCAGGAGGCGGCGATGGACGGCGGCGCCCGACCGAACGATCCGGGCGTGGGTGAGGACGACCCGGCGAAATACGGCACGCTGACACGGCCAGAGGGCGCCAGCGAGCGAGTGCCGACCGAACGGGGCGATTACCGCCGCTATTACGAAGGCGTTGCGGCGGCGATCCTCGACGGCGCGCCGGTGCCGGTCGATCCCGCCGATGCCGTCACCGGACTGGAGCTGATCGCGCTTGCCCGGCGCAGCGCTGCGGAAGGCCGAACGCTGTCGGTCACCTGATCGCGGCGATGGCGGCGCGATCCCAGGACCGCGCCGCCTCGTCGAGTGTCAGGGATGCCAGCCGGCGGGCAGGGTGCGGCCATCGACATGGACCGTCACCGTCTGGTCGATGTCCCGCGCCGAATGCGCCAGAATCACCTTGTAATCGCCGGCCGCGATCTTCCACTGGTGGCTGTCGGCGTCATAGGTCGCCAGCAGGCGCGGATCGACCGACACGCTGACCGTCTGCGACTGGCCCGGCGCGACGGCGATCGTCTGCCAGCCGCCGAGCCGCGTCGGCGCTTCCCAGCCGCCGGCGAGCGGGCCGACATAGACCTGCGGCACCGCCATGCCCTGGCGCTGCCCGGTGTTGGTGACGGTGAAGCTGGCGTCGATGCTGCCGTTCGCCGGTTCTGCCTTCAGACCGCCGAAGCCGAAGGTCGTGTAGCTGAGGCCGTGGCCGAACGCGAACTGCGGCTTCAGGTTGTTCTTGTCGTACCATTTATACCCGACGGTCGCGCCTTCGGTGTAGTGCACGGTCACGGGATCGTTCTCGGTCTGGCCGGTCGGATCGATCGTGTCGTTGCGCACCAGGTCGCTCATCGAGCGCGGGAACGTCGCCGGCAGGTGGCCCGACGGGTTCACCTTGCCGAACAGCACGTTGGCGATCGCCGCCCCGCCGGCGGTGCCGGGAAACCACGCCTCCAGAATGCCGCCGACCTGGCCGGCCCACGGCATCAGGATCGGGCCGCCGGTTTCCGCCACCACCACCGTCTTGGGATTGGCGGCGGCAACCGCCGAGACCAGCGCATCCTGGCCGTCCTGCAGCGCGATCGGCACGTCGAAGGACTCGCCGGTCCATTGCGTGACGAACACCAGGGCGACGTCGGCCTTCTTCGCGGCCGCGGCGGCCGCGGCGGGATCGCTGCCGTCGACGAAGGTGACGGTTGCATTAGGCGCCTGCGCCTTGATGTTCTCCATCGGCGAGGAGGGATCGTACATCACCGGCCCCGGCCAGCTGGTCGGCTTCAGCCCCGGCACGGCATTGCCGCCGCGCGGATAGACCATCGACGAGCCGGCCCCGGCCAGCACGCCCTTGTCGGCATGGCCACCGATGATGACGATCGACCTGGTGGACGGCGACAGCGGCAGGATGCGGTTGCTGTTCTTCAGCAGCGTGATCGCCTGCTCCTCATCGGCCTGCGTCACCTTGGCGTGCGCGTCATAGTCGATCGTCCCGGACTGATCCTGGGCTTGCGGCGCGTCAAATACGCCGGTCGTGAACATCGCATGCAGGATGCCGCCCGCCATGCGATCGAGCGTTGCCTTGGACACCTGGCCGTTGGCGATCGCTTGCTTCAGCGGCGCGGCGAAATAAGGCTGCTTGTCGAACGGAAAGCCCGATTCCTGGTCGAGCCCGGCGTTGGCGGCGTCGACCGTGGAGTGCACCGCACCCCAGTCGGACATCACATACCCTTTGTAGCCCCAATCCTTCCGCAGCACGTCATTGAGCAGATAGGGGTTCTCGCAGGCATGCTTGCCGTTGACCAGGTTATACGAGCACATCACCGATCCCGGCTCGCCGGTCTCGATCGCGATCTCGAACGCCAGCAGGTCGGACATCCGCATCGCCGCATCGCCGATCACGGCGTTGCCGGTATTACGGCCGGTCTCTTGGTCGTTCATCGCGTAATGTTTGACGGTCGAAATGACGTGGTTCGACTGGATGCCGGCGATCTCGTTGCCGACGATCGTGCCGGCGAGCAGCGGGTCCTCTCCGCCATATTCGAAATTGCGGCCGTTGCGTGGATCGCGCAGCAGGTCGACGCCGCCGGCGAGCATGACGTTGAAGCCGGACCGGCGCGCTTCGTCGCCAATCATCGCGCCGCCTTCATGCGCGAGCTTGGGGTTCCAGGTCGCCGCGGTGGCGATGCCCGACGGCAGAGAGGTGCGCAGCCGCTTCTGGTCGGCCGACCCTTGCGTGGCGACGCCGACGCCGGCGTCGGTTTCCCATTGCGGGGTGATGCCCAGCCGCGGGATGCCGGGCACGTAGCCGGCCGATCCGGCGCGCGCGGCCGGGTCCGGCTTGAAGCCGCCCTGCCAGTTGCTGCCGAACTGGCCGAACACGAGCGTCAGCTTCTCGTCCTCGGTCATCGCGTCGAGCAGCAGCTTGGTGCGCTGATCGGCCGACAGCGCGGTATTCATCCACGGCTGGGCGGCAGCTTCGGCGGCCGGTGCAGTCGCGGGCCGGGGCGCCGCGAGCGCGGCGGTGGCAGCGCCGGCGAGCAGCACGGCGCCGAGCGCCGCGCGGGCGGTCAAGCGTTGGGACATGGTAACTCTCCCCTTGGATTGTGCTGTGTTCAGCCTTCCATTTCCTCGAGCTCACGGCCGCGGGTCTCATGAACCATCGCGCGGACGAAGAAGAACGAGACGAA
>JBQCHA010000163.1:0-4942 GCA_051955175.1 Sphingomonas sp. | reverse complement strand
CGGCGCCGGCCGCACCGGCACCATCGCCTGGGCCGCGATCGGGTAGAGCATGCCCGCCGAGGCGAGCCAGGCACCGACCAGCGGCACCGCCCCGCGACGGCGCGCGGCGACGATCAGCGCGCCGAGCGCGGGCCCCGCCAGCATCGCGCCGGCATAAGCGCCGCGCAGCTGCAACAGGGTGACCGCACCCGCGCCGAGTTGAAGCACGAGCAGCACCCACCAGCCGCGCGTGCCCCCACGCCGGACGTGCCAGATCCCCGCGACCAGGCCGGCCAGGGCGAGCCCGGCATAGCCGATCGCGACCGAGGGATCGGCGGCGAACAGCGCCTGCGCCTCGCCGACGCGAGTCAGCCACAGCCGTTGCAGCAGCGGATCGACCCCTCCGTAGGGCGACAGGCATTGCGGAGTCGACATCGCGAGCGTCGCGGCGAGCGCAAGCCCGCTCGACAGCGCCAGCGCCAGTCGCACGCGCGCGCTGCTGTTCCAGCCGATCAGCGCGAGCCCGATCGGCGCGAACGAGGCGACCATCAGCGCGCGCGCCGAAATCGCGGTGAAACCGTCGCACGCCGGATAGTCCCAGGCGAACGGCCGGAAGATGATACTGCACGCGACGGTCGCTGCGCACAGGGCGATGCCGAATCCCATCAGCCGATCGCGCGCCTCTCGCCCGCCCGCGACCCAGTCGGCGACGGCGAGCCCGCCCGCGAGCGCGAGCAGCGGCATCATCTCCATGCCGATGACGAGGCTGAGGCTGGTGGCGATGCCGGCGAAGATCCCCGCCATCATCGATCCGCGTCCGACCAGCATCAGCGTGGTGACCAGCAGCAGCACGATCTGCAGATTGTGATGATCGATCCGCCCCGGCACGAACAAGGTGCTGGCGGGATAGGCGATCGCCGCGACGACCATCGCCGGAAAGGCGATCTCCGCGCCGCCGACGGTGCGGGCGATGCGGCCGACCAGCGCGATTGCCGCCGCGAGCATCAGCGCCGGCCACGCGATCACGGCAACAAGCTCGGCGGTTTCCCGCCCGAGCGCGCCTTGCAGCAAAACGATGATCCCGCCGGGCGCGAGGTCGGCGAGCCGCGACCAGTGCATCGCGACGCCGGTCGCGCCGAGGCGATATTGGGTGAGGTCGGCAAAGCCCTGGCCGTCGATCCAGTCGCGAATCTGTTGCAGCCGCATCATGTCGTCGGCGTCGGGCAGCCGCAGCACCGACAGATTCGCCCAGTCGCGCCACGCCCACGCGGTCGCCAGCGCGCAAGCGAGCGCGATGGCGACCAGCGCGTCGATCCACGCCGAGCGGTCGGTCCGTTCCATGCGCGCGGTGTAGAGCGGCTACGGTTAAGGGCGGGTTAGACAGGCTTCCGGAAAGGTCCGGTGTTGACCCGTTTTGGTAGGTCGGCTGACGCGAGAGACCCATAGGCTCCCGCTCGGCATGACGATCGTCACCCCGGCCTTGTGCCGGGGTCCACCGTGCGGCAAACCCAGGATAAGAGGCTCTAGCGTCGAGCTGGCGGCCCGGTGGATGCCGGGACAAGCCCGGCATTGTCTGTTTGAGTTATCGTATAAGCGCGCGGTTCCGCTCATAAGCGGGATGCCCGGGCCGGGTGGCCACCCGGCCCGGGCGCGATTGGTCCGACCGTCCCGGCATAGGGCTCGCGCCCGTCGTCATCTTGGTCGCCTGATCGCTTCCCTTGACGCTTGGTGAGTTGCCAGGGCCGCTTTGTCGACGCCCGCAGACAATCACAAGCCACTGGAGGATAGCCTGCAATGCATGGTTCCACCACCATCCCCACCTGCTTCGTCGGCTGCGATGTCGGCAAGATCGAGATCGTCGTCTTCGACAGCCGAATCGGGCGCACGACAAAAATACCCAATACCGGCGCGGCGCTGGCACGCTTTGCCGCGTCGCTTGATCCTGACGCGCTGGTGATCTGCGAGGCAACGGGTGGCTACGAAGCCGTCTTGCTCGATGCGCTGGTCACCGCCGGGCGACACGTGCACCGCGCCGATGCCCGCAAGGTGAAGGCCTTCATCCGCTCGCTCGGGATCCTCGGCAAAAGCGACGCGATCGATGCCTGTGCGCTCGCCCGCTATGGCAGCGAACGCCACGATCGGCTCGCCCGCTGGCAGCCGCGCGATCGCCAACGCGACCGCCTTCACCTTCTCGTCTCCACTCGCCGCGACCTCGTCCGTGAGCGCGTCGCCTGCCGCAATCGCCTCCAGGCCCCCGGCATGGCGCCGATCGAACCTCGCCTCTGCCGCATCCTCGCAGCCCTCGATGCCGAAATCGCCGGCCTCGACACCGATATCGAAACGCTCATCAACGCCTGCGAACCGCTACGCCAGACCGTCTCCGTCTTGCGCTCCATCGCCGGCATCGGTCCCGCCACCGCCGCCCAGCTCGCCGCCCTCATGCCCGAGCTCGGCACCCTGGGGCGACGCCAGGCTGCCGCTCTCGCCGGCCTCGCTCCCCATCCAAGACAAAGTGGCAGCAACGACGCCTATCGCAGAACCCGCGGCGGCAGACCCGAGATCAAACAGGCCCTCTTCATGGCCGCTCTCGCCGCCGCTCGACACAACCCAACCCTACGCCACTTCTACCAACGCCTCAAAAGCAACGGCAAAAAACCCATCGTCGCCCTCATCGCCGTCATGCGCAAAATTATCGTCATCGCAAACGCTCGCATCCGCGATGCTCAACTGAGTTGATGACGGATTGTATTGTCCCGGCAGCGCCAAGCCGTCGCCCCAGCGAAAGCTGGGGTCTCAAGCCGTATCGCGCCGTCGCACGAGATCCCAGCGTGCGCTGGGATGACGGATTGGTTCAGCGATCCCGCCGCCCGAGCAACCGCAAGCGCAGCGCGTTGAGCTTGATGAAGCCCGCCGCGTCGCGCTGGTCGTACGCGCCCTGGTCGTCCTCGAACGTCACGACCTTCTCGCTGTACAGCGAATAAGGCGATTTGCGCCCGACCACATACACCCCGCCCTTGTAGAGCTTGAGCCGCACCGTGCCGGTCACCTTTTCCTGGCTATGGTCGATCGCGGCCTGGAGCATCTCGCGCTCCGGCGAGAACCAGAAACCGTTGTAGATCAGCTCGGCATAACGCGGCGCCAGCTCGTCCTTGAGGTGCGCGGCGCCGCGGTCGAGCGTCAATTGCTCGATGCCGCGATGCGCGAGGTGATAGATGGTGCCGCCCGGCGTCTCGTACATGCCGCGGCTCTTCATGCCGACGAAGCGGTTCTCGACCAGATCGAGGCGGCCGATGCCGTGGCGTTTGCCGAGCTCGTTGAGCTTGGTCAGCAGGGTCGCCGGCGACATGCCCTCGCCGTTCAGCGCGACGCCGTCGCCGCGCTCGAAATCGATCGTGATTATCTCGGGCGTGTTGGGCGCATCCTCGGGATTGTCGGTGCGCGAATAGACGTAATCGGGCACTTCCTGCCACGGATCCTCGAGCACCTTGCCCTCGGACGAGGTGTGGAGGAGGTTGGCGTCGGTCGAGAATGGCGCTTCGCCGCGCTTGTCCTTGGCGACCGGGATCTGGTGCTGTTCGGCGAACTCGATCAGCTTGGTGCGGCTGGTTAGGTCCCATTCGCGCCACGGCGCGATCACCTTGATGTCGGGGGCGAGCGCGTAATAGCCGAGCTCGAAGCGGACCTGGTCGTTGCCCTTGCCGGTCGCGCCATGGCTGACCGCGTCGGCATTGACCAGCTTGGCGATCTCGATCTGGCGCTTGGCGATCAACGGCCGCGCGATCGAGGTGCCGAGCAGGTACAGCCCCTCGTAGAGCGCGTTGCCGCGCATCATCGGGAAGACGTAATCCTTGACGAATTCCTCGCGGAGGTCGTCGATGAAGATATGCTCGGGCTTCACCCCGGCGCGCTCGGCCTTCTGGCGCGCCGGTTCCAGCTCTTCGCCCTGCCCGAGATCGGCGGTGAAGGTGACGACCTCGCAGCCATAGGTCTGCTGAAGCCACTTCAGGATGACGCTGGTGTCGAGCCCGCCCGAATAGGCCAGGACGACACGGTTGATTCCGGCTTCGCCGACCGGGCGGTTGATCTTCTCGCTCATAGGGCGCGCCCTATGCAGACGTAGCGGATTCGCGCAAGGCCCGTTCGCCTTCGAACATATAATCGCGGGTTACCGGCACCGCGAAACGGCCCTTGGTGAGCTGCACCTGATAGTTGCACAGCCCGCCGTGGCGGAACGCCGCCGACGCGCCGGCGAGATAGAAGGTCCACATGCGGTAAAAGGCCTCGTCGTACAGCGCGACGATCTCGTCCTTCGCCGCGACGGTGCGGTCGTACCAATGATCGAGCGTCCACGAATAATGGACCCGCAGCACCTCGATATCGGTCGGGAACAGCCGTAGCCCCTCATAAGCGCGGACGATTTCCGATAGCGCGGGGTTATACCCGCCCGGGAAAATATATTTCACCGTCCAGTCATCGGTGACCCCCGGCTCGCCCATCCGCCCGATCGTGTGGAGCAGCATCACCCCGTCCTCGTTCAGCAGCTCGCGGCACTTGCGGAAGAACGTGCGGTATTGCGGCGGGCCGACATGCTCGAACATGCCGACCGAGACGATGCGGTCGAACTGGCCGGTGACGCGGCGATAGTCGATCAGCTCGAACTTCACCTTGTCCGCCACCCCGGCATCCTCGGCGCGCGCGCGGGCGACCTTGAGCTGCTCTTCGGACAAAGTGACGCCGAGCACCTCGACCCCGAAATGGCGGTTGAGATACAGCGCCATCCCGCCCCAGCCGCAGCCGATATCGAGCACTTTCATCCCGGGCTTCAGCGCCAGCTTGGCCGCGATATGCGCGAGCTTGTCGAGCTGCGCCTGTTCGAGCGAATTGGCGGGATCGGTGAAGTAAGCGCAGCTATATTGTTTGTCGCGATCGAGGAACAGATCGTAGAGCCGGCCCGAGAGGAACA
>JBQCHA010000162.1:0-6333 GCA_051955175.1 Sphingomonas sp. | reverse complement strand
TGCTTCGTCGCACGCCCGATCCGTCGGACCGACGCGTGAAGCGGATCGCCATCACCGCGGAAGGCGAAGCAGCCGTCGCCGCGACCGAGCCACTACGCGTGCAGCTGATCGATCAGCTGTTCGGCGCGCTGGACGACGGCGAGCAGCAACAGTTCGCCGCGATGCTCGACAAACTCGCCACCCGCATGGACGAGCTGGAGGGCTGAGGCCCCGCGCCGCTGTGACGGCGAGCGAGGGGCCTCCCCTTCACCTCCCCAGCAGGACGCGCGCCTGGCCGGCGATCTGGGCGAGCATGGCGGCGGTCGGGCTCGGTGCCTGGCGCGCACGGGTAACCAGGCGGTTGAATTGCGCCACCCGCGCGGCATGGTCGGCGAGCCATTGCTCGACGCGCGCCTTCGGGTCGCCGCTGGTGAACCGGGCGAGGAATTCCAGGCGCAATTGCTGGAAGTCGCGGGCGAGGCCGGCGACCAGCAGCCGTTCCCACGGGTCACTCGAATCGATCCGCGCCGCGACCGCTTGCGCCCAATCGAGTCCCAGCGCCTGGCCCAACCGGGTGAAGGCGCGCGTCAGCACCGGTTCGTCGATGCCGAGCCGCTGGCCGAGATCGGCAAGTCCGACGGCGCCGTCGAGCTCGAACAGACGGACTACCTTCTCGACCAGCGCGGTGGGCGCGCCGGCCTGTTCCAACTGGCCGGCGATGCGCGTCGACTGCGCCTGCGCCTCTTCGAGCAGCAGCGACTTGGTCTGGCGGTCGAGCGCAGCGATGCCGCCCGACAGCCGCTCGATCGCGGCGCCTGGCCCGGTGCCGGGCTGGCACACGCGCAGCAGGTCGGCGACCTGCGAGCGCACCGCCACCGCGACCTCGTCGAACAGCGCGAGGCGCGCGGTTTCCGGCATCGCGGTCGTCTCGATCTCGCGCCACAGCGCCTGCAGGTCGAACAACCGCTCGGCAGCGACGAACATGCCGGCGATGTCGGCCAGCGCCGCCCCTTCCTCCTCGGCCAGTTCCAGCGGGTGGAGCACGCCCAGGCGGTTGACGATACGGTTGGCGAGCTTAGTCGCGACGATGTCGCCGCGCAGCCGGTGGTGATCGATCGCGTCGGCGAACTGCGTGCGCATCTCCGGCGGGAACGCGGCGTGCAGGTCGGCCGTCAGCTCCGGATCGCGCCCGAGGTCCGCATGTTCGATCGCGTCCTGCAGCGCGAGCTTGGCGGTGGCCAGCAGCACCGCGAGCTCCGGCCGCGTCAGGCCACGGCGGTCCTGCGCGCGGCGCAGCAGCTCGTCATTCGCCGCCAAGCCCTCGACGACGCGGTCGAGCCGCCCAGCCGCCTCGAAAATCTCGATGGTGCGGACATAGCTCGGCAGCGCAGCGACCGCGCTATTTTCCATGATCGACAGCGCCAGCGTCTGCAGGCGATTATCCTCCAGCACCAGCTGCGCCACGTCGTCGGTCATCGCCGCGAGCAGGCGGTTGCGATTCTCGAACGACAGCCGGCCCTCGATCATCTCGCGGTTGAGCGCGATCTTGATGTTGACCTCGTTATCCGAACAATCGACGCCGGCGGAATTGTCGATGAAATCGGTGTTGATCCGGCCGCCCGCCGCGGCGAACGCGATGCGCCCGGCCTGCGTGACGCCCAGGTTGGCGCCCTCGCCGATCGCCACCGCGCGCAGGTCCTCGGCATTGACGCGCAGCCGGTCGTTGGTCGGATCGCCGACGTCGACATTGTTCTCGGTCGCCGCCTTCACATAGGTACCGATGCCGCCGAACCAGATGAGATCGACCGGCGCCTTCAGGATCGCGGAGATCAGCGCGCCGGGATCGAGCTCGGTGGCGTCGATGCCCAGCGCGGCACGTACCTCGTCGGACAGCTTGATCGTCTTGTCGGTGCGCGCGAACACGCCGCCACCCTTCGAGATCAGGCTGGTATCATAATCGGCCCAGCTGGAGCGCGGCAGGTCGAACAGTCGCTTGCGTTCCTGCCAGCTCGCCGCCGGATCGGGATCGGGGTCGAGGAAGATATGGCGATGGTCGAACGCCGCCTTCAGCCGGATCGCCTGCGACAGCAGCATGCCATTGCCGAACACGTCGCCAGACATGTCGCCACAGCCGACGACGTCGATCGGGTCGTGCTGCACATCCACGCCGCGCTCTGCGAAATGGCGCTGCACCGATACCCAGGCGCCGCGCGCGGTGATCGCCATCGCCTTATGGTCGTACCCGTGACTGCCGCCGCTGGCGAAGGCGTCGCCCAGCCAGAAATCGCGCTCGATGGCGATCGCGTTGGCGACGTCGGAGAAGGTCGCGGTGCCCTTGTCGGCGGCGACGACGAAATAGGGATCGTCGCCGTCATGGATGACGACGCGATCGGGATGCACCACCTCGCCCTGCACGATATTGTCGGTGAGCGACAGCAACGCGCGGATGAACACGCGGTAGCTCTCGGTACCCTCGGCCAGCCAGGCGTCGCGATCGCTGATCGGCGGCAGGTGCTTGGGGTAGAAGCCGCCTTTGGCACCCGTCGGCACGATCACCGCGTTCTTCACCCGCTGCGCCTTCATCAGGCCCAGGATTTCGGTGCGGAAGTCGTCGCGCCGGTCGGACCAGCGCAGGCCGCCGCGCGCGACCGGGCCGGCGCGCAGGTGGATGCCCTCGACGCGCGGCGAATAGACCCAGATCTCGCGCCACGGCACCGGCGACGGCAGGCCCGGGATCTGCGCACTATCCAGTTTGAACGCCAGCGCCTCGCCGGCCGCCGGCGAGAAAGCGTTGGTGCGCAGCGTCGCGGCGACGACGTTGCGCAGCGCGCGCAGGATACGGTCGTCGTCGATCGCCGAAACGGCGTCGAGCCCTTGCTCGATCGCCTGGCTCGCCTGCTTCACGGCAGCGTCGCGATTGCCGAGCGCCGGATCGTGCGCCGCCTCGAACCGCGCGATCAGCGCCTTGGCAACTTCCGGCGCGCGCCGCAGCGCGTCGACCACGGTGGCCAGCCCGTAGCTCAGCCCGGCCTGGCGCAGGTAGCGGAACCAGGCGCGGAACAGCACCACCGATTCGGGCGCCATCGCGACATCGACGATCAGGCGGTTGAACTGGTCGTTCTCCGCCTTGCCTTCCAGCACCGCGGCGATCGCGCCTTCCAGCACGCTGCTGTCGCGGTCGCAGATCGTCTCGTCGCCCGCCGCGATCAGGAAGTCGTGGATGAAGCCGTGCTGCCCGTCACCCAGTTCTGTGGGCACTTCCTCGATCACGCGGAAGCCGAAATTCTCCAGGACCGGCACCGCTTCGGACAGCTCGATCGGGCCGCCATGGCGATAGATCTTCAGCCGAGGCGTGCCCCGGCGGCAGCGGTAGAGCCGCACGCGCCGGTCATCGCTGCTGGTCAGCGACGCCAGACGCAGGATGTCTTGGGCCGCTTCGTCGGCATCGTTGGCCGAGCGATAGGCGCTCGGGAAGCTCGCCGCATGGCGCAGCGCCAGCCGCGCGGCACGCGGCGCCTCGATGTGATCGCGCAGCGCCAGCTCGACCGCCGGCTGCCAGCCGCGCAGCATCCGCTCCAGCCGGGCATCGAGCGCCGCGGTGTCGGGCATCCGCGTTTCGCCGCGCAGATCGAGCGTGTAGCGGATCAACGCGACGACGCCGTCCTCCATCGCGATCGTCCAGCTCAGCAAGTCGGCATTGGCCGCTTCGGACAGCATGTCGCCGATCGCCACGCGCCGCACGGTCGACAGCTCGTCGCGCGGCAGCCAGACGAAGGCGAACAGGTGCCGTCCCAGCGTCGAGCGGATGATCACCAGCTTGGGCCGCGGCCGATCGGCGAGCGACATGGCGGTGAGCGCCAGCTCCTCCAGCGCATCGGGCGCGAACGCGGTCACCAGGTCGTGCGGCAGCGCGGCCAGCGCGTGCGTCAGCGCCTTGCCGGTATGCCCCTTGGGATCGAAGCCGAACTTCGCCTCCAGCTGCGCCAATCGCGCGCGCAGCACCGGCACTTCCTGCGGCCGCGCGTTCATCGCCGCGCTGGTCCACAGGCCGGCATGGATCGACAGGCCGACGATCGCCTCGCCCGCATGGATCGGCACTACCGCCAGATCGAGGGGCACGTGGCGATGCACCGACGAAATCAGGTTGGATTTCAGCAGCAGCGGCGCCTCGCCGCCGTTTTCGAACCAGGCCAGCGCGCGTTCGCGCGAAGCGTCGGCCAGGATCGGCACCGGCTGCGCGTTGCGCGCGATGCCAAGCCGGTTCTCTACCGTGCCGTCGCGGCGCCAGCGTTCATGACCGATCAGCGTGAAATTGCGATCGAGCAGCCAGTTGAGCAGCGCCGCGCCCTCGAACCCGCTCGCAGTGCGGCCGAGCTTCAGCGCATCGGCCTCCATCGCCTGTTCCATCGCCTGCCAGTCGGCGACCGCGGCGCGCACATCGGCAAGATTGTGCTGCAGCGTGCCGACCAGCTGCTTGCGCTCACGCGCATCGGCGCGATCCATCTCGATATAGATCATCGATTCGGGATGATCCTCGCCAAAACCCTGAAGCCGACCCTCGGCATCGCGCGACACCCGCAGCACCGGATGGATGACGCGATCGATGGCGATGTCGTGCGCGCCGATCGTCGCCGCGATCGAATCGACCAGGAACGGCATATCGTCGTTGATAATCGCCAGCCGCATGCGGCGCCGGCCGCCGGTGGTGCCCGACATCGTCTCCAGCGCCAGGTTGACGGTACCGGGCGCTCGCTGCTCCGCGGCCGTCGCCACGAACCGCGCCGCGGCGGCGCGTTCGGCGGTGCCGAAGCCTTGCAATTCCCCGGGGAGCGCGCCGTCGACCAGTCGGTCGGCAAGGGCGTTGGACAGCGTTTTCAAGGTCGTCGTGGCCATGGCCGTCGCTATGCGCCTGCCGCGGGGGCTTCTCAAGGCCCCCCGCCAACTCGCCCGAATGCTACACACTGACGCGTAAAGAGGGTCGAAAATTGCCCGCCCGAGAAGCTCCGCGACAGGAAAGAATTAGGCGGCGGCGATGCGAATCGCGCGCTCGGTCAGCTTGTCGTCGTGGTCGACGCTGGCGACGATATCGAGCGTGTCGCCCTCCCCCGCGCGGGCCAGCAGCAGCACGAAATCGCCCGGCGTGGCGTTGGTCGGCAAGGCGACACGGGCGAGGCTCGGGCGGCCGGCCAGCGCCGCGGCGCTGCGCGCGGTGGCGGTCGCCGGGCGCCCGGCACGTCGCGCATCGCGCTCCGCCTTGACCAGCGCCTTGACGCCGCCCTCGGTCGCTTCGAGCAGCGCGGCGAGGTCGCCCGCGGCAACGCCCCGGCGCTGCGCATGGGCCAGCACGGTGGCGAACTCGGCCAGCCGCGTCTTGTCGTAATCCACGCCGAACACCAGCTTCACCACCGGCGTCATCGGTGCCCGCGCCTGGGCGGCGATCCCCGCCTCCTCGAGCAGCGCGGCATAGCCGTCCGCGTCTTGCTCCACCGCCAGCGCGAAATCGTGCGCGCGTCCGAGCGCCCGGTACAAGGCGGCACGGCTTCGCGTGTCGGCGGCCGTGGCCGCCGCCGCCGTCTGGCGGGCGAGCATCAGCCGGTCGGAAAGCGACGCCGTGGCCGGCGTAGCCTCATCGGCCGCCGCCGGCGCATCGGACAGCGGCGATCCCGGACCGTCCGCCCAGACCGGCGCGTTGGCGGCCGCGCGCGCGGGCGCACTCTGCACCGATGCGTCGATCTCGGCGGCCAGTTGCGCCTCCATCTCGGCGTCGACCATCTCCTTCCAGTTGATCACGCCATAGATGAAGTCGATCGCCTCGCCGTCGGAGGAAAACGGCATCAGGATGCCGCGGTACATCGTGTTGTTGCCACGCGATCCGACGAACTCGGCCTCGAACCCGATCGGCGCACGGTTGGCGATGATCTGCAGGTAATGGTCGGTCAGCCGCGACAGGAGCGAGCGACTCGGCACCGCGGAGATGGTGGTGACGGACGAATCGAGCCCGCATTCCTCGCGCAGCGTGCGGCCGAGGTACTGGATGCGCGGATCCTCCAGCCCGGCGGTGAAATCGAGCAGCACGCTGTGCGGACCGAAATCGGCGATATTCTCCGGCTCAAGATCCTCGATCGCCGGATACGGCCGGCCGCCGAGCAGCGACACCCAGTGATTATAGGCGCGCACATGCATGCGCCGCTCATCGGTGCCGATGACGCCGACGTTATCGTCGACGCCGGCATCGTCGTCATGAGGCTCGTGATCGATACGACCATCATCGAAGCCGCGCGCGGTGTCCATGCACTATCCCCCGGGGTGACCCATGTTACCGCCCGTGTTGTGCGGCGTGCGTGGTAAACTTTG
>JBQCHA010000161.1:0-3665 GCA_051955175.1 Sphingomonas sp. | reverse complement strand
CGCCGGATCGATGCACTGGCCGCTGTGGCTGCTCTACAGTGGCTCGATCGCCTGGGTGATCGGGTACGACACGATCTACGCGCTGCAGGACCGCGAGGATGATGCGCTGATCGGCGTACGTTCGTCGGCGCGCGCGATGGGCGCCCATGTGCGCGGCGGGGTGGCGCTGTTCTATGGGGCAGCGCTGGCCTGCTGGGCAGGGGCGTTCTGGCTGGTGCGGCCCGATCCGCTCGCGTTAGTCGCGCTGCTGCCGATGGCGGTGCATCTCGGCTGGCAGGTGGCGACGCTGGACACCGACGACGGCGGTTCAGCGCTGCACCGCTTCCGGTCGAACCGGATCGCCGGGCTGCTGATGTTCGCGGCCTGCTTTGTGGTCGGCACGACGCTTTGAATTGACGGCGCGAGTGCCTAAGTGGCGTCGATGAAATCCGTCGACCAAGCCCAGAGCCTCGCCCACGACATCGTCACCCGTGCCCGCGCCGCCGGCGCCGATGCCGCCGATGCGGTGGTGTCCAGCCATGCCTCGCTGAACGTCTCGGTACGCCTCGGCGCCCTGGAGGACGTCGGCCGGTCGGAGGGCGAGGACCTGAGCCTGCGCGTGTTCTGCGGCCACCGCAACGCCAGCGTCGCGACCTCCGACTTCGCCTCCGCCGAACTCGACGAGCTGGTAGGTCGCGCGATCCGCATGGCGCGCGAATCGACCGAGGACAAATGGGCCGGGCTGGCGCCCGAGGATCGACTGCTCAACGGCCAGCCGCCGCTGCTCGATCTGGATGATGGCGGCGTGATCGCGCCCGAGGACCTGCGTGAGCGCGCACTCGCCGCCGAGGAGGCCGCGCGCGCCGTCGCCGGCGTGACCAACAGCGCGGGCGCCGGCGCCGGCGCCACGCGCGCGGTAACCGCGCTCGCCACCAGTCACGGCTTCGCCGGCGGCTATGCCGGGACCAGCTATGGCGTCCATGCCAGCGTGCTCGCCGGCAAGCCGGGGGCGATGGAGCGTGACTACGCCCATCATAGCGCCCGCCACCTGGCGCGGCTGGAGGACGCTGAAGGCATCGGGCGGCGCGCCGGCGAGCGTGCGGTCCGCCGGCTCAGCCCGGGGCGCGTGCCGAGCGGCACCGTACCGGTGGTGTTCGATCGTCGTGTCGGCGGCAGCCTGCTCGGCCACCTGGTTGGCGCCACCGCCGGGCCGGCGATCACGCGGAAGACCAGCTTCCTGCTCGATGCGATGGGGGAGCAGATCTTCCCGTCGGGCGTCACCGTCAGCGACGATCCGCACCGCCCGCACGGGCTGCGCTCGCGCCCGTTCGACGGCGAAGGGCTGGCGGTGCTGCCGGTCGACCTGATCGAGGACGGTCATCTCGAGACGTGGCTGCTCGACAGCGCGTCGGCACGGCAGCTGGGGCTGGAGCCGACCGGCCACGCCGGGCGCGGCGGCGGGGTGGCGGCGAGCAACCTCTACATGCATGCCGGCAATACCTCGGTCGAGGCGCTGATCGGCGACGTCGCGCGCGGCGTGTGGGTGACCGAGCTGATCGGGCAGGGCGCGAACCTGACCACCGGCGACTATTCGCGCGGGGCGTCGGGCTTCCTGATCGAAAATGGCGAGATCACGCGGCCGATCGCCGAATTCACGATCGCGGGCAATCTGAAGACGATGTTCGCCGCGCTGACGCCGGCCAACGACCTGGAATTCCGTTATGGCATCAACGTGCCGACGCTGCGCATCGACGGGATGACGGTGGCCGGTGACTGAGCTGGCCGACGCCGTCGCCGCGATCGCTGCCGAAGCGGGCGCGCTGGCGATGGCGCGGTGGCGGACCGGCTTCCGCCGCTGGGAAAAGGCACATGGCGAGCCGGTGTGCGACGTCGACCTCGAGGTGGACGCGCTGCTCCGCGAGCGGCTGGCGGCGCTCGATCCGGCGGCAGGCTGGCTGTCGGAGGAGACGGTCGACAATACCGATCGGCTGGCGAAGCGGCGCGTGTGGGTGGTCGATCCGATCGATGGCACGCGCGATTATCTGCGAGGGCGCGAAGGCTGGGCGGTGTCGATCGCGCTGGTCGAGGCGGGGCAGCCGGTAATCGCCGTGCTCGACAGCCCGCCGCGCGGCACGGTGTTCCGGGCCGAGGCGGGGCAGGGAGCGACGTGCAACGGCCGGCCGATCGCCGCGGCGACGCGGACCGATCTGGCCGGCGCGCGCGTGCCGACCGAGGCGCTGCCCAAGAGCGACCGTGACCTGACGATCGTCTATCGGCCCAATTCGATCGCGCTCAGGATCGCGATGGTCGCCGCGGGCGAGGCGGACCTGGTCGCGACGCTGCGCTGGGGCCACGAGTGGGACATCGCCGCCGCCGTGCTGATCGCCCGCGAGGCGGGCGCCGAGATCAGCGACGCACTGGGCCAGCCGCTCGCCTTCAACACGCGCGACGCCGAGGCGTTCGGCGTACTGGCAACGGCTCGGGGGCTGCACGATGCCGCCGTGGCAAGACTGCGAGTGAGGGCGGACGCGGCGTCGCGGCGGTAGGCGTGCGCTGCGCCTTGTGGGTGAGCTATGCGGATCGACCCCCCCCCCCCGACGCTCGTTGAGTTGCAGGCGATGCGGGGCAGCGCCGGCACGAACACATCGTGCGGCAGAAATCGCCCCATGAGCCGCCGCCTCGCACCCTTCGGCGCCATCCCAATTGCGGACGATCGGCGCGAGTGCCACGAAGACGGAATGCGATGGGATTTTGCAGATCGAATGATTTTGCGGGCGTGGGTTGCCTGCATGCTGATTATCGGGACGCTCTCGCCGATCTTCGTGCATGCTCCATACGTGCCCTATTTGCCTTTGCTTTCGGTCGGAGCGCTCATGCTGTTATCAGCATTTTGGATCGTGCGCCGAATGGGAGCAGAAAGCGGCAATTGACGTCCCAAATCCGGTCGAATAGCGAGCTTTCGATCTTGTCGAATTGTGGACATAACTAGGGGATGATTGCACATCTTGTCTTGCTGGCAGCAGCACAGTCATCCCAATCGCTCTTCGGTATATACGACCGCATCACGCCCCAAGTTGCGGCTGAACGCGTCAAACGTTGCGGAGCGGGATCGGTGACGGTCAAGTCCGACACGGAAATCGACGCGGATGTGCTCGTGATAGCAGTCGGTGGTTCAGTCACGGACGAGCAACTGGCCTGCATTGATAAGGCAGCCAGCCTTTATGACGTGCAATTGCCGACGTCGATCCAGCCGCGTTTCGATGCTATCAGAAAAGCGTATGCCGCGGCAGCCATGGCAGCGGAAGGCCGCAAGTGGCTTTCAGATCACAAGCTGCTGGATCGGTTGCCGGATTATGTGCCTGGCGTGACGCGGGACTCTGACTTTGCTCACAAAATCGAAGATCTATGCAAAGCGCGAGGGGCCCTCTCGTCCCGTTATGGCTTTCACGCGGTCAATCCCGATTGGGTAGTGAAAAACAGCAGGTTCAAGAGCGATGGTCCCTTCGCCTGTTTACTAAACGCGACCTGGGCCACCGGGTATCAATTGGGTTTCATTGGTAAGGAAGCTTACGCCCCTAAACGCTAGGGGCAGCTAATCGGCGGCTGGCGATTAATGCAGACAGACCGCTTCCCACCCATTCGCTGCCCTTCCCGGTTGTCACGGGGGTTGCCAGCAGCGGCCGGTC
>JBQCHA010000160.1:0-7377 GCA_051955175.1 Sphingomonas sp. | reverse complement strand
TGCCCGATTTCGTCAGTCAGATCGTATCGGTTGCAGTTAGCGACGTGAAACCCGCCAATCGAGACCCGGGATATCTGCGCCATTTCGTCGCCCTCCTTTATCAGACGCGACGATCTTAATCATACATTCGACGATGTCACTTAACTATAAAGAAGATGTGACGCCTACTTTTACTTAACAAATTAGTGTAAAAGCCGTTGATGTCAGAGGTAATAGCGGATCAATCCGGAACGTCAGCAGTCGACGTTGCCCTGCATTACAAAGTTTACTTGGTCTGGGCAGCGAATCCAATCTCGGGATATTCCCGAGGGCGGTTCAGCGAGGAGCGGCTCCAAAGACAGCGATCGTCAACTGTCTGGCCCGCTGCTAGACGCGCGGAACGACCGGCGGCCGGCGCCGGTTCTGCCGCTGGCCCCTGCCGTCGGAGAACGACCCTTGAGCGAGCGCGAGATGATCGAAAAGACCGAAGCGGCGCCCGCGACCATTGCGCAGCAGCCGATCCGCGTCGTCTTCGGCGCGTTGATGCTGGTGATGCTGCTCGCATCGCTCGACCAGACGATCGTCTCGACCGCGCTGCCGACCATCGTCGGCGAGCTCGGCGGGCTGGAGCATCTGTCGTGGATCGTCACCGCCTATATGCTGGCGACGACGATCGTCACGCCACTCTACGGCAAGCTGGGCGATCTGTTCGGGCGCAAGATCGTGCTGCAGAGCGCGATCCTGCTGTTCCTCATCGGATCGGCGCTATGCGGGCTCAGCCGGTCGATGGGCCAGCTCATCGTGTTTCGCGCGATCCAGGGGCTGGGCGGCGGCGGCCTGATGGTCACCACCATGGCGGCGATCGGCGACATCATCGGCCCGCGCGAGCGGGGCCGCTATCAGGGTTTCTTCGGTGCCGTGTTCGGCCTTTCGACGGTGCTGGGCCCGCTGATCGGCGGTTTCTTCGTCGAGCACCTTTCCTGGCGCTGGATCTTCTACATCAACCTGCCGCTCGGGCTTATCGCGGTCGCGGTGATCGGCTGGGCGTTTACCGCGCCGAGTAAGCGGGCGCGGCCGCGGATCGATGTCGCCGGCGCGGCGCTGATGGCGGTGGCGCTGACCGGCGTCGTGCTGTTCACCAGCCTGGGTGGACATACCCTCTCCTGGGGCTCCGCGCCGATCCTGGCGATGATCGCCATCTCTCTGCTGGCGCTGATCGGCTTCGTCGCGGTGGAGCATCGTGCCGCCGAGCCGATCCTGCCGCTGCCCCTGTTCACCAACCGCACCTTCGTCATCGCCTGCGCGGTGGGGTTCATCGTCGGGCTCGCGATGTTCGGATCGGTGACATACATGCCGATCTACCTGCAGGTGGTGAAGGGCGTCAGCCCGGCGACCGCCGGTTTGCAGCTGACGCCGATGATGGGCGGCGTGCTGGTCACCTCGATCGCCAGCGGCCAGATCATCAGCCGCACCGGGCGCTATCGCCTGTTCCCGATCGCCGGCACCGCGGTGATGACCCTGGGCCTGTTCCTGCTGTCGACGCTCACCACCGGCAGCAGCACCTGGGCGGCGTCGGGCTATATGCTCGTCCTGGGCCTGGGGCTCGGCATGGTGATGCAGGTGCTGGTGCTGGCGGTCCAGAACAGTGTCGATTACCACAACCTCGGCGTCGCCACCTCGGGCACTACGCTGTTCCGCTCGACCGGCGGTTCGGTGGGCGTGTCGATGTTCGGCGCGATCTTCGCCGCCAGTCTGGCGAGCGAACTCGCCGGGCGGCTGCCGCCCGGCGCGCACCTGCCGACGGCGACCGACCCCGCGGCGATCGCCGGTCTGCCGCCGGCTATTCGTGCCGACTATCTGGAGGCATTCACCGCCGCCCTGCACCCGGTGTTCCTGTCCGCGGCGGTGATCGCCGCCTTCGCGTTCGTCATCGCCTGCCTGCTGCGTGAGGCGCCGCTGCGCGAGGACGCGCGCGCGGATTCAATCGGCGAGAGCTTCGCCGTGCCGCGCAGCACCACCTCGCTCGACGAGCTGACGGTGATCGTCGAACGGCTGGCGGCGCGGGAGCAGCGCTGGCCGACGATGGCGCGGATCGCCATGCGCAGCGGCATCGCCATCGCGCCGGACGAAATGTGGCTGCTGGCCAAGGTCTGCCTGACCCCCGCGCCGGTCGCAACGGAGGCGCTGGCGACGCAAGCCACCCCGGCCGACCGCATCGCGACGATCGCCGAACAGCTTGCCGCGCGCGGGATGCTGCTGCGCCTGCCGGGAGGCGAGCTGATGGCGACGATCGCAGGCCGCTCCGCCTTCGAGCGGCTGGCGGAAAGCTATCGCACCCGCCTGCAGCGGCTGGTCGAGCGCTGGGCGCCCGAGAACCGCGCCGACGTCGCCGAACGGCTGTCAATACTGTCGCGCGCGCTGATCGCCGAACCGCCGGAGCCGCCACGAAGCGAGGCGCAGCCGACCGTTCCCAGCGCCATTACCAAGTAAGCGTCACGGGCGCCGCATGCGCCTGTACGGCCCGGCCGGCGGCAGTTACCGGCCTCAGTCGAAGCTGAAGGCGATCTGCATCCCGGCAACCACGTCCGGCGCGCCACGCGACAGGCCTGCGCTGCCATACATCGCGAGTGTGGTCTTTTTCGCCAGACCCAGATTCAGCCCGGCGGTCAGGGACTGCTGATCGGCGAGCACGGGACTGATCGATTGCGCATAGGCATAGCCGAGATGGCCGCGCACCCGCGGCGCCACCTGCACCGCCGCACCGACCTGGCCAGACAGGCTGTCGTCGAGGCGATAACCGGCAGGGCTGCCCGGCATCGTGTAGGCGAGATCGACATAGGGCGTGACCCGCCCGAGCTGCTTGAACAGCTCGCCGCCGACGGCGACGTCGGCCTTGCCGGTGCCGATCCCCTTGGCGGTGGACGCCGTGGGCAGTTTGACCTGCGCGGACAGGCTGAAGCCGACGGGCGTGCTCGACAGCGTGTATGATCCGGTGAGCCTGAGGTCGCCGATGCCGCTGCGCGTGCGTCGCCCGGCGGTGGTGGTCGGTGGAACGATGATCGGTACGCCCAGGATGCCGCCGCCGGTCACCACATCGGCCGGGGCGTCCAGCCGGACATAGGGCAGGCTCGCCGCCAGCGAGAACTTGCCGGCACGAACCGTCAGCGTCGTCGGCACCGAAAGCAGGTCGACATTCTCGTCCAGGCCGTACGAGCCTTGCTGATATTCGACGCCCGAGCTGATCTCGACCGAGGTCTTGCCGTTCGGCTTGGGCGCGGACTGGCCAAGGGCGGGCAGCGGCAGCAGGCAAAGCAAGGTCACGGGCGCAAGCAGAAGGCGCATCAGGCAATCTCCGGAAGGGTCGCTGAAGGAGGCGGGGCACGACATCCGCCGTGCCCCGTTCCAAGGCAGTTCAGGGCGTCAGGTCAGCTGCCGCTCTTCGCCTGCTGCTTGGCGGCGCTGTCGACCTGGCCCTTGGTCATCGTTGAGGTGAGCACGCTGCCCGACCCGCTGAAGTTGGCGGCCGGCAGCGTCGCGAGCCGCTTGCCCGCGGCGACGGTCACCGATTGCACCCGGCCGCTGGCGTCGGTCGCGACGTTGCGCACCGTGCCGAGCGCGCGCCCGCGCGCGTCGCTGACGGTCATGCCGGGCGAAACGGCGAAATTGCCCGAGCCGTTGGCGGCGCCGGTTCCGGCGAGCGCGAGCCGGCCGAGGCTGCCCTGCGCAGCGCCGGCACCGCTTGCCGCTGCCGAGGCGGCCGCCGCGGCATTGCCCGCCGTCGAGCGCACGGCACCGACCGCGTTGCCGACCCGGCTCCGCGCGCCACTGACCGTGCCGCGCGCCGCGCCGGCCGCGGCCCCCGCCGTGGAGCGGACCGCATCGGTGCCGATCGCGTCGACGCCGGCCGATCCGCTGCCGCTGGCGCCGGTGCTGCCCTGGCCGCTGACGCCGACCGACCTACCCGCGGCGTTGACGGTCCCGTCCACCGCGCCGTTCAGGTTCGTCGCACCGTTGACGCCGGCGGACGCGCTGCCGCCGGCGGGGTCGACGTTGGGCGTCACACCGATCGAACCGGCGCCGCCCAAGGTGCCGCCGGCGACGCCGCCCAGCTGCCCTGCAGCGCCGCCGAGCTGGCCGACCGCGCCGCCGAGCAGTTGCGCCGACGCCGGGCCGGCGAGCACCAGCGCCAGGGCACCGGCTGCGGCGGAAAATGCGAACTTGGTCATCACGGGTCTCCTTCCTCGCTCAAACTGAACCGCGCTTGCGGCTCTCATTCGGGGAACGGAGGCCGGCGGCGGTTTCATCCCCGCTGGTGCAAAAAAACGTAAGTGATTGAGGATTCGAGGAACATTTAGGGCCTGGTGGCGCAATCGCCGCATACGAGGCCGCGACCGTAAGTCTTGTCGGGCCCCTTGGGGCCAAGGTCGATCGCTTCATGATCGAGCGCCGGCCGGGCATCGGCACCGTCGATCGCCATCAGCGCGGCAAGACGCGCGGCGACGAGCGGCGCGGCGAATGAAGTGCCGCGGACCGGCGCGGTGCCCGATCCCGGAGTCGCAGCCAGCATGTCGGCGCCCGGCGCAGCATAATCGAGATGGAGCGCGTGCCCGGCCTCGACGAGCACCTTGTCGTGCGCGTCGACGCCGGTAACGGCCAGCACCCCCGGGTACGATGCGGGATAGGCGGGAGGTGCCGCAGGCCCGTCGTTACCCACCGCCGCGACGATCGTCAGCCCCTTGCCCTCAGCAAGCGCGACGGCCCGCGCGAGCAGCCCATTCTGTGGCCCGACCAGACTGATCGTGACGACCCTGACGCGATTGTCGACCATCCACCCCAGGGCGCGGGCTATCGCAAGCGCGCTGCCGCCGGCGGGATCGTTGCCATAGACGTCGGCGGCGAACAGGTGCGCGCCCGGATCGGCGCCACGTATCTTGCCTTCGCCGATCAGCAGCGATGCGACCGCGGTGGCATGGGGATCGGGGGCCGGTGCGCCGGCAGCGAAGCCCTGTTGCGTGACGCGCGCCGGGATCAGCGGCGTCGCCGCCACGCCGCCGTCGATCAATCCGATGCGGGCAGGCGGCGCCGCGGTCGCGTCGTTCCCGGCGACGTGCGCCCTCGCCGGCACCGGCGGGCTGACCTCGCCGCTGCGGAAATGCAGGTTGTCGGCGCTGATCCGGTCGCCCGCGATGCGCCGGCCAATCCGCAGCGCCTTCTTCAGCGCCATCGCTTCAGGCGTGGCCAGCCGCACCGTGCGCAGGCCCAGCCCGTCGATCGTGCGGTCGTCGATCACCGCAAAGCCGCGTGCCGCAAGTCGTTCGATGTCGTCGGGCGCGGGCGAGGCGAGCAGCACTTCGCCGCGGACTGCCGGAAAACCGCGGTCGTCCGGCGCCACCGTCGCCCGGTTCTGCCGCAGAAACGATGTCAGGCGCTGGCGGCGCGTCTGCTCGAGCGCGGTTGCCGCGGTGCGATCGAGGAAGTCGGTCGTCGCCCGGAGCGGACGCTGGATCAGGTCGCCAGGCAATGCTGGCACCTGCACGCCCGGCAGCGTCGGCAGGAGTTGCGCGCGTGCTGGTGCGCCGGTGACCACCGCGAGGACAATTGCAATGACAAGTGGGCGCTTCATCGGGCATCCTGGGGGCACGGGCGCCGACAGACAGCATGAAACGCGCCGCCGGACAAATTTTTGCTGCTCATGCGGATGAAACGGCCGGGTCGATCCGTTTCATCCATCGAGACGGCCGAGGATGGACGAACGGCTTGCGGTTCGAGGAGCAATTGCTGGCGCTGGTCCCGCGGCTGCGGCGGTTCGCGATGAGCCTGTCGCGCAACGAGGCCGACGGCGATGACCTGTGCCAGGCGGCGATCGAACGCGCGCTCAACGCGCGCGACAAATGGCAACCGGGGACAAGGCTGGATAGCTGGGCGATGACGGTGATGCGCAACATCTGGATCGACGAAGTGCGGGCCCGACGGCGGCGGGCGGATACATTTGTGCCGGCCGAAGCGGGCGACGCGGTCGGTGACGCCGGCGATCGGCGGATCGAGGCGGCAGTCGAGCTGAACAACGTCGACCGCGCCATGGCGACGCTGCCCGACGAACAGCGCGAGGCCGTCGCGCTCGTGCTGATCGAGGGCTTCGCCTACAAGGAAGCCGCCGACATCCTCGCCATTCCGATCGGCACGCTGAGTTCGCGGCTGGTGCGCGGGCGCGAGGCGTTGATGGCCGCGCTGGGAGAGGCGGCATGACGCAGATCGATGCGGCGACGCGCATGGCCTATGTCGATGGCGAACTCGACGACATCGCCCGACGCAGGGTCGAACGGGCGATGGCAGCCGATCCGGCGCTGGCCGAAGCGGTGGCGCGCGACCGCGTCCTGCGGGACCGGCTGCAGGCGCGCTTCGCGCCTTACGCCGAGGAGCCGCCGCCGGATCGCTTCCGGAGCCTGCTCGACACCAACGTCGCGCCGATCACCCAGTCCCGCCGATTGCAGCGTAGGACGCTGGCGCACCGCTGGGTGCAAGGCGGAGCGATCGCGGCGACGCTGGTGCTCGGCATCGCAATCGGCCGCCAGATTGACGCCCCCGGCCTGATCGCGAGCCGCGGCGGCGCGCTTGTCGCGCATGGGCGGCTGGAAAGCGCGTTGGATACTCAATTGGCCGCGACGCAGCCGAACGATGCAGCGATCCGCATGGGTCTGACATTCCGGGATCGCCAGGGGTCGATATGCCGGACCTTCGACAGTCAGGTTCTGCAAGGCATCGCGTGTCGTGGCCGTGGCCGTTGGGATCTGATCCGTACCGCAGGCGGAAACCGCGGCGGCGATTACCGTCAGGCCTCGTCCGGCGTGACGATCGGCGAAGCGCAGCAGATGATGGTGGGCAGGCCCTTCTCGGCCGCCGAGGAGGCATTGGCGAAGCAGCAAGATTGGGAGTGAAGGCTACGATCGGCCTTGATTGGCCGAACTCCCCCCCCCCGCGGCCGATCACTTCCCCGGCGTCGAGATAATTGCCAGCAAGCGCGCCGACGACGAGCGCGAGCGTCACCTGGATGAGCAGGTCGACGAAGGCGGTCCGTTCGCCTGCCGCCCGCCGGGAGTCGCGGGAGCGCCATTAAACGGGACGCCATTCCATATTTTGGCTGTATTTCGTTTGACGTTTTGGCCTCCCTTGTGGGATCACTCAAAAAGCCGCCCGAATTCGGGCCCGCCCGCCGGGGCCAGCATGCTCTTGGCCCAGTGAGCGCCACCATCATTCGTAGGAGTCCCCATGTTCGACCGCACCTATTACGCCACGCATCCCGACATGATGGAGTGCGTATCCAACGAGGAACTGCGTGACCGTTACCTGATCCAGGGGCTGTTCCGCGCCGGCGAGTGCGTGCTGAACTATACCCATGCC
>JBQCHA010000159.1:0-80919 GCA_051955175.1 Sphingomonas sp. | reverse complement strand
TCGCCCTCGAAGTCGATGATCATCACGTCGTTGCCGGTGACGAGGATCTGGCCGAGGTGGAGGTCGCCATGGATGCGCGTGCGCTCGCGCCCGGCTGCACGGCTCGCCACCGTCGCGATGCGCTGGTGCAGCTTGTCACGCATCCCGAACAGCTGCTCGGCGTGCGCCGTCGCCTGATCGTCGAGCGAGGCGTTGCGCAGCCGGTCGATTGCGTCGTCGACCTGCGCCGCCAAGCGCTTGCCCAGCGCGGCGGCATCGGCTGCGCTCATCGCTTCGGGCGCGAATGCCGTGTCGTCGCTGGGCCGCGCCAGCACCGCGTGCATCTCGGCCACTCGCCGGCCGAGGTTGCTGGCGAAATTGACGTAATTGGAGAAGCTCCAGTCGGTATCGGTGCCCAGCCGCTCGAGCATGCCGAGCGTCCACTGCCAACCGTCGCCCTGATTGTAGACGAAGCGCTGCGCCAGCATCAGCAGCGTGGTGTCGTCGCCTTGCTCGCGCGTCACGGTGCCGAGGATCGGCGGCACGTTGGCATAGCCGTGGTCGGTCAGATAGCGCACCATCTCGACATCGGGATGGGTGCCCGGCGCCACCTTGCGGACCAGCTTCAGCACCGCGGCGCGGCCGAGGATCACCGTGCTGTTCGACTGCTCCGCCGCGATCCACTCCGGCTCGGCATCGGGGTCGAGATCGAATTGGGCGGTGCGGGTGAAGCGCAGCTCACCGTCGCCGCTCGGCACCACCATGTCGTCGCGCATCGCCGTCAGCACCGAGCGCGAGAAGCCGGCGAGCACGAAACCGTCGGTCAGCAGGCCGACGCGCGCGCCGCGCCGCACGCGGGCGAGGGACAGGTTGGAGACGAACGGCCCGTGCTGGTCGTGTTCCCAGGCGATGCCGAGCGGCAGCGTGTAGACCGCCTCGCCGCTGGCGGTGGTGACCGCGATCTCGCCGAGCAGCAGGTCGTCGACCGCGGGCATGGCGGTGACGCGCAGCAGCCGCACGCGCTGGATCGCCTCGTCCTTGGCGCCGAACCAGCGGCGATGCGCGATGTAGCTCGACAGCACGTCGCGCTCCAGCACGTCGCGATTTCCGCCCCGCGTGATGTCGGCCAGCGCCGGGCGCAGCACGAAGGTGTAGCGTTCGACCTCGATGCCGGGCGCCGTGGACGCCCAGTCCGGCCCCTCGGCGGCGCTGCACAGCTGGAACCACAGAAAGCCGTAGGGCGGCAGCGTCAGCAGGTACGGCAGCTGCCCGATGCGCGGGAACGCCGCGCCGCCCGACATCTCGACCGGCGTGCAGCCCTCGAACTCGTGGAGGTCGAGCTCGACCGCCTGCGCCGTACGGCCCAGGTTGGCGACGCACAGGATCGTCTCGCCGTCATGCTGGCGCAGGTAGGCGAGCACGCGGCGATTGGCCGGGCGCAGGAAGGTCTGCGTGCCGCGGCCGAACGCCTGGTGCTCGCGCCGCACCGCCAGCATGCGCTTGACCCAGTTGAGCAGCGAATGACGGTCGCGCTCCTGCGCCTCGACGTTGACCGCCTCGTACCCGTAAAGCGGGTCCTGGATCGCCGGCAGCGTTAGCGAGGCAGGATCGGCGCGGCTGAACCCGCCGTTCCGGTCGGGCGACCATTGCATCGGCGTGCGCACCCCGTCGCGGTCGCCCAGGAAGATGTTGTCGCCCATGCCGATCTCGTCGCCGTAATAGAGCACCGGCGTGCCCGGCATGGTCAGCAGCATCGCGTTCATCAGTTCGACCCGCCGGCGGTCGCGCTCCATCAGCGGCGCCAGGCGGCGACGGATGCCGAGGTTGATCCGCGCCCGTCGATCGGCGGCGTAGGTGTTCCACAGGTAATCGCGCTCGGCATCGGTCACCATTTCGAGCGTCAGCTCGTCATGGTTGCGCAAGAAGATCGCCCATTGCGCGTCGGACGGGATTTCGGGCGTCTGGCGCATGATGTCGGTGATCGGAAAGCGATCCTCCTGCGCCACCGCCATGTACATCCGCGGCATCAGCGGAAAGTGGAACGCCATGTGGCATTCGTCGGTCACGCCGCCGGATTCGCCGAAATATTGCTGCGTATCCTCAGGCCACATGTTCGCCTCGGCGAGCAGCATGCGGCCGGGATAATGCTGGTCGAGGTCGGCGCGGATCGCCTTCAGGATGTCGTGCGTCTCCGGCAGGTTCTCGTTCGACGTGCCATCGCGCTCGATCAGATAGGGGATGGCGTCGAGCCGCAACCCGTCGACCCCGGCGTCCAGCCAGAAGTGCATGACGTCCAGCACCTCGGCCAGCACCTGCGGATTGTCGAAATTGAGATCGGGCTGGTGCGAATAGAAACGGTGCCAGAAATAGGCCTGCGCTTCCTCGTCCCAGGTCCAGTTCGACTTTTCGGTGTCGAGGAAGATGATACGGGTGCCCGAATAGAGCTTGTCGTCGTCCGACCAGACGTAGCGTTCGCGCTCCGGGCTGCCCGGCGGCGCGCGGCGGGCGGCCTGGAACCACGGGTGCTGGTCGGAGGTGTGGTTGATGACCAGCTCAGTGATGACGCGGATGCCGCGGTCGTGCGCCGCCTCGATGAACGCGCGCGCTTCCTCGATCGTGCCGTAATCGGGGCTGACGTCGCGATATTCGGCGATGTCATAGCCGTCGTCGCGCCGCGGGCTGGGGTAGAAGGGCAGCAGCCACACCGCGGTCACGCCCAGATCGGCGATATAGTCGAGCTTCTGCATCAACCCGGCGAAGTCGCCGATGCCGTCGTTATTGCCGTCGAAGAACGACTTCACGTGCAACTGGTAGATGACGGCGTCCTTGTACCACAGCGGATCGCTGCCGTTGGTGATGGTCGCGGCCGCGGTTGCGGCGGGTGACGGGACGTCGTTCATGCCCGCTCTCCGGGAAGGCTGAGGCGCCACAGGCGATAGGGTTCGTCGGGAGCGAGGCGAATGTGCTGCACCTTGCCGTGCCAGTCGAAGCGATGTCCTGCCGCCAGGTCCTCGACGGCGATGCTGCCATGGTCGGGCAGGCCGAATTCCCACAGCGGCACTTCGAAATCGCATTCCTGCGTGTGGTGCGGATCGACGTTGATCATCACCATGATCATCTCGTCGCCTGCCGGCGAGGGCTTGCCGTACCAGATGATATTATCGTTGTGCGCCAGGTAGAAACGCGTGTTGAGGTGAGTCTGCAGCGCCGCGTGCGCGCGGCGCAGGCGGTTGAGCAAAGTGATGTCGGCGATGATGTTGCCCGGCGCGCTCCAGTCGCGCACGCGGACCTCATACTTTTCCGAGTCGAGATATTCTTCCTTGCCCGGGCCGAGCGGCGCCGCCTCACACAGTTCGAACCCCGAATAGACGCCGAACAGCCCCGACAGCGTCGCCGCCAGCACCGCGCGGATGCGAAAGCCCGGCCGGCCCGACGTCTGCAGGAATAGCGGGTTGATGTCGGGCGTGTTGACGAAGAAATGCGGGCGGTAGAAGTCGCTGACCGGCCTTGCGGTCAGTTCCTCGATATACTCGATCAGCTCGTGCTTGCCGTCGCGCCAGGTGAAATAGGTGTAGCTTTGCGAGAAGCCGACCTTGGCCAGGCGGTACATCATCGTCGGCCGGGTGAACGCCTCGGACAGGAAGATGACGTCGGGGTGGCGGCTGCGCACGTCGGCGATCATCCATTCCCAGAACGGCAGCGGCTTGGTGTGCGGATTGTCGACGCGAAACGTCTTCACCCCGTGCCCCACCCACAGCAGGATGACGTCGCGCAGCGCCTCCCACAATGCCGGCACGGCATCGGGGGCGTAGAAATCGACGTTGACGATGTCCTGATACTTCTTGGGCGGGTTCTCAGCATATTTCATGCTGCCGTCGGGGCGCCAGGCGAACCAGCCGGGATGCTCCGTCAGCCACGGATGGTCGGGCGACGCCTGGATCGCGAAGTCGAGCGCAATTTCCAGGCCATGGTCGCGCGCGGCGGCGACCAGCCGGTCGAAATCCTCGAAGCTGCCGAGCTCCGGGTGGATCGCATCGTGCCCGCCCTCGGCCGCGCCGATCGCATAGGGGCTGCCGGGATCGTCGGGCCCCGGGGTCAGCGTGTTGTTGGGGCCCTTGCGGTTGGTCTGGCCGATCGGGTGGATCGGCGGGAAATAGAGCGTGTCGAAGCCCATCGCGCGTACTGCCGGCAGCCGGTCGATGACATCGGCGAAGGAGCCGTGGCGGCTGGGATCCTTGGTCTGCGAGCGGGGGAACAGCTCGTACCAGCTCGAAAAGCGCGCCTCGATGCGCTCGGCGTCGACCAGCTGGCGCGGCGAGACCAGCCGGTGCGGGCGATCGTCGGCCGCGTCCATCAGGTCGCGCAGCTCGCTCGAGAGCAGCAGCCGAACGCTCTCCTCCTCCTCGTGGGCATCGTCGATCGCCTGCACCTGCGCGTCGAGCGCGGCGCGAAGCTCGCCGGCGCTGCGCCGGGCTGCGGCGGCGACCATCTCGCGCCCCTCGGCATGATCCACCGGTTGCGCAACATCGGCGTCGACCTTGCGCCCGAAATCGCGCTGGAAACCGCCGAACCGATCAAGCCAGCCCTCGACCACGAACTCGTGCCGGCCGAGCCGGTCGAGCGTCAGCTCGGCCTGCCAGCGATCGTTGGCGAGCGGCGTCATCCGTGTCGACGACCAGTCGTCGCTATCGAGCGCCCGCCAGCGCAGTTCGGCGGCGAGTTGCTCATGCCCGTCGGTATAAATCGTTGCGGTGACGCTCAGGCTGTCGCCGACGACGCGCTTCACCGCGAAGTCGCCGCCGCTGACCTGTGGCTCGATCGCCTCGATCACCAGCCGCGGCGCCGCGCGCGACGGCGCGAGCTCGCGAGGCGGCTCGATGCGGATCGGCGCGGCGCGGCGGGTGTCGAGCACGCGCACCTCGCCGGGCTGCAGCAATGCGTCGGGAAGGGTGCCGAAGAACGGCGCGCCGGCAGCGGCGAGGGTGGCCGTCGCGGGCAGCGGCTGCGGCTCGGCGGTCGGGTTGATCGCGATCACCGTGGCATGGTCGGCGCTGCGCAGGTCGGGTCCGTCGGCGCGCATCAGCACGGTCACCGGTGCGCTGTCACCCGACAGGCGACGCAGCTCGCCATCACCCGGCGCTGCAGCGGCAGCCTGATCGACGGCGGCATCGAGCGCGCCGAGCGGCAGGATGACGCCGGCGCCGATCGCCTCGGCCGCGGCGAGCCGCGTGGCCACCGGAATGCCGCTCGACGGCAGGTCGTCGCGCAGCTCGCAGAGCAGCGGCGCCGCGCCGCGCAGCGCCTCGACCTCGTCGACGAACCAGTCCGCCTTGAGGTCCCACCAGGCGAAGGACGAAATCAGGTAGGTGCAGCCCGCCTTGGCCAGCGCGCGGGCATGCTCCCGATCATTGCCCGGCGGACCGGCGAGCCATTGCAGCCCCGGCGTGCGCCGACCGAGCCGCTCGACCAGGCGCTTCATCAGCGCGGGGTTGATGCGGTCGGCCGGCTCGACGCGGAATCCGACGACGCCCTGATCGATCAGCGCCTCCAGTTCCTCGGCCAGCCCGCCGGCGAGCACATCGCCGGCGTCCTTGGCGCGCAGCCGGGCGATCGCCTCGCCGGTCGCCGGCATCGGCCGCCGCGGGTCGATCGGCTCGGCGCGATCGCCGCCGCGGCGGATCGCGAAGCAGCCGGGATAGGCATCGACCAGCGGGTGATCGAGCGGAAATCGCGACAGGTCGACGTCGGCGATCAGCGCCAGCCCGGCGGCACGGCAGCGCTCGCCAAGGGGGCCGAGGTCGTCGTCGGACCACAGGTCCACCGGCACCAGAACCGCGCCGAATCCGCCCTCGCTGGCGCGGCGCAGCGTCTCGCTATCCATCACCTCCACGCCGCCATCGGCACCGGCGGGAATCGACAGAAGGCGCAGCGACGGCTGTGACAAGGCAGAGGACTCCGGCAGGTACGAGGGCAAATCGGACTCGATCATCAACACGCCGGCAGGCGTCATCGTTCCGCCGGTCAGGCGGTTGTTGCAGCTCGCCGGTGGCGGGGTTGGCAGGGGTGGTTTCAGTCGGCCTTGCGCGTCCGCCGGCCCGTGGTCGCCGGCTTGGCCTCCCTGGTCTTGCTCGCGGCGCTGGATTTGGCTCGAGATGCGCCGGCCTTGGGCTTGTCGGCGGCGGCCGGCGCGGCGGCATCGTCGGTGCTCGCCCTGGCGCGGCCTCGCTTGCGCGGCGTCTCGCTTTCGGTCTTGGCGGTGGCGAATTCGCCATGCGCCTGTTCCCAATGGTCGCTGTGCCGACCGTGCGGTCGGCCTTCGCTCTCCCAAATTTCGTAAGCGCGCTCGCGGATACGCTTCTCAAGGTCGCTGCTCATGCATCTCCTCCGCTGCTTGGATCGACACCTTGCGCGGGTAACGCATGAACGGCTCGATGGGCCCAACCGCCGCTGCTCTTGATCGCATCGCGGCGACGTCCCGTCGGGGAGCCGCTCAGCGGAGGGCGGCGTGCTTGTCCTCGCGGCGGCGGCCGAGCATCACATCGCGCTCCAGACGCGCGCAGAGCGCGGCGTAATAATCGTAGAGGAACCCCCAATCGTCGCCATCGTCGGGCAGTCCCGCCTTGCGCCGGATCGAGGCGGCGACGGTGGTGATCGCGTCCGGGTTCTCGCGGCGCAGCACGTCCTCCAGCGTCTGCAGTTCGTAGACGCCGTAGAGGGCGAGCGCGGCCTCGGGAAAGTGGCGCCGCGCGACCGTCGGCTGCGCCGCGAGATCGGCGGCGAGTGTCGCGCGGACATTGTGCACCACCCAGGTTCCCGCGAGCAGCTCGCCGACCCGCAACCGGTCGCGGTTGAACAACGGGAACAGCATGAACACGCCGACCCAGGCGAGCATGAACAGCGTCATGAAGCTGTCGGCACCATCCTGGACGCGGTTGCCGGCCAGGAAGGTCAGCGGCAGGAACACCTCGATCTCGCGCATCGCGTTGCGCACGATCACTGCCCCGCCGGTCAGTCGCGCGCCGTCGCGCGCCACCACCCGCAGGTTGAGCAGCCGCTTGCCCGGCGTGGCGCCCCGCCGGCCGATCTCGAATAGCGTAAACCAGAAATTGCGCAGCACGAAGAAGCCGAGCAGCCAGATCACGGCAAGCGCGTCGCCGGTCGAATCGTCCTTCAGTTCGTGCGCGATCAGCGCGGTGACGATCGAGACGATGATCAGCATGCCGAGCATGATCGCCGCGTCGATCATGAACGCGGCCGCGCGCTCACCGGCGCCGCCGAGTTCGAGGCGCAGGTCGACGCCCTCCGGCGTGACGAAGCTGCGCCGCAACGATTGGGGCGTGCGTGCCGGCCTAGATCGCGCCACGGCGGCCTCGCGGCAAATAATAATAGGTGAGCCAGCCGGCCAGCACCGCCCCGCCGATCGCATAGCGCTGCCAATCGATCTGGATCGTCTGCCGCCCGATCCCCTCCAGCAGCCCGGCGACGAGCAGCATCAGCACCACGCCCGCCATCGCCGTGCCGGCGCTCCGCCCCGCGGCGACCGCGGAGTCCATCCGGGCTGCCCGGCCGGGGAAAGCGATCGCGAGGCCGATGCGGAATCCGGCGGCGCCGGCAAGGGTGATCGCGAACAACTCGGTGGTGCCGTGGATCGCGATCCAGCCGAGGAACGGCACGGCCATTCCCTTCGCGGCATAGACCTGCAGCAGCGCCCCCAGCATCAGGCCGTTATAGACCAGCAGCAGCGCGGTCGGCACCGCGAAGGCGAAGCCCAGCGCGAAGGCAAACAGCGCGATCTGCGCATTGTGGGTGAACAAATAGGTCGCGAAGGTCGCCAGCGCGTCCTTGTCGCTGCCGTGATACAGCATCTGGCGCAGCGTTGCGGCGGAGGCGGTGGGATCGCGGCCCTGCGACATCATTCCCGGCATGATGCTGTAGAACCAGCTCGGATCATGCGCGACGAGGATATAGGCGACCAGCACGCCGGCGGCGGTCAGCGCGGCGGCGGCCAGCGTCTCGCGCCACAGGCTCGCCACCGCCTCGGGCCAGCCGCGCGCGAAGAACGCGCCGACCTGCCGCCAGGCGCTGCCCGGCACGCCGTAGATCTGGAAATAGGCGCGCGTGCACAATTGCTCGAGATAGGCGACCAGTGCGCGATCGAGCGACGTCTCGCGCGCCACCGACAACGACGACAGCGCCGAGCGGTAGAGCACCGGTAGCGCCAGCAGGTCATCATCGTCGAGCGCACGCACCGACCGGCGCTCGATCCGCGAGACGATCGCGTCGAGCCGCTGCCAGTCCGCCTCGTGCGCCGCCCGGAAGCGGCTGGCGTTGGCGACATAGCCGCTCGGATCGAGCGCGGCGGTCACAGCAGGTTCCGCCGCTTGAGGTCGAGATAGCCGGCGACCAGCTCGTCGCCGACGCGATCATGCGCGGCCTCGATGACATGCGCGCCGAGATGGCGCAGGCGGGTGAGCACCAGCAGCCGCTCCTTGAGCAAGGCGGCGGCGGTGACCGCGCGGGTGACGTCCTCGGGCGTGTCGGGGCGCCGGTCGACCAGCGCCTCCAGTTCCTCGTCGCGCAGCACGACGACCAGCAGCAGATGCGTCTTGAGCAGCCGCTGGGCGGCGCGGACGAGGAATTCGGCCGAGGTGAGGTCGGTGAACTCGGTGAACAGCACGATCATCGATCGGCGGGTAAGCCGCGCGGCGAGCGTGGTCAGCGCCAGCGTGTAATTGCTCTCCTCGCCCGAATAGTCGATCCGCGCGGCAAGATGCTGCAGATCGGCGAAGGCGCGGGCGCCGGTCACCAGCCCGGTGGCCAGCCGCGGCCGCGCATCGAACGCGTGCAGCGCGACGCGGTCGCCAAGCTTGAGCGCCACCCAGGCGTTGAGCAGCATCGCCGATACGGCGCGGTCGACGCGCGGCAGCCCGGCGACCGGCTCGCTCATCTGGCGCCCGGCATCAACGGCGAAGACGATCTGGCTGTTGCGCTCGGTGCGGAATTCCTTGGCGTGGAGCTGCAGGTGGCGGGCCGATTGCTTCCAGTCGATCGCGCGGCGGTCCATGCCGGGCTGGAATTCGACCAGCGCTTCGAAATCGGCGCCGTCGCCGCGCTCGATCTGCGCCATCAGGCCCTGCAGCGCGTGACGCTCGAAGATGCGCGCGCCGCGTTCGTGGACGGCGCGCACGTCGGGCAGGATCGCCACGGTTGCCTCGCTCGGCACCGCGCGCAGCTTCCACGCCAGCCCCAGCGGTCCGCGCCAGCGCACCCAGCCGCGCGCGATCCGCGCGGTGCCGCGCCGCTGTGCGACGATCTCGGGCGCGCCGACGCCGCTGCCGTTCTCCAGCGCCAGCCACAGGCGCCCGTCGCCGGCCATTTCGAGCAGCGGATCGGGCGCCAGCGCGACCTCGGCGCAGCGCGGCGGGCGGGCGGCGGCGATCATCACGCTCACCCCGGCCGCCACCGGACCGCCGACCGGGGCGGTGCGGGGCATGTCGATGCGCAGGCTGGCGGCGCTCGGGCCCGGGCCGCTCAACGCATCGACCAGGGCGATCAGCAGCACCGCGATCGGCCAGGCCAGCCCGGCATACCAGCGGCCGGGCACCAGCACGGCGACCAGCAGCGTGACGGGCACGCCCGCCGCCGCTGCCAGGATCGCCGCGCGGGTTGGATAGATCAACGCGGGACCTCGATCGTCTCGATGATCGCGGCGACCACGTCCTCGACCACCCGGCCGTCGATCTCGGCCGCCGGCGACAGGATCAGGCGATGGCGCAGCAGGGCAGGGGCCAGCGCCTTCACGTCGTCGGGAATGACGTAATCGCGCCCCTCGATCGCCGCGCGCGCCCGTGCCGCGCCGGCCAGCCGGGCACCGGCGCGGGGCGAGGCGCCGCTCTCCAGGTCGGCGACGTCGCGCGTGCCGCGGACCAAGGCGGCGATGTAATCGATCACCTCCTCGACCAGCCGCACCCGGCCGACGATGGCATGGGCTTCGGCGATCGCGGCGGCGTCGGCGCAGGGCTCGACGCCCCATTGCGCGGGCGACATCTCGGCCTCGGCGGCGCCGTGGCCGGCGATGATGCGGCGCTCCTCCTCGGGCGAGGGATAGTCGACCACCTGCTTGAACAGGACGCGGTCGAGCTGCGCCTCGGGCAGCGGATAGACGCCCTGCTGTTCGATCGGGTTCTGCGTCGCCACCACCCTGAACTGCTCGCCCAGCGGCATCGTCTCGCCGTCGATCGTGACGGTGCGCTCCTGCATCGCCTCCAGCAGCGCCGCCTGCGTCTTGGGCGGCGTGCGGTTGATCTCGTCGGCGAGCAGCAGGTCGGTGAAGATCGGCCCGCGTGTCAGCGTGAAGGTCGAGGTCTGGAAATTGAAAAGATTGGCGCCGATGATGTCGCCGGGCATCAGGTCGGGGGTGAACTGGATACGCCCGAAATCGAGGCCGACGGCGCGCGCGAAGCTGTGCGCGAGCAAGGTCTTGGCGGTGCCCGGTGGTCCTTCGAGCAGGATGTGCCCGCGCGCGAGCAGCGCCACCAGCATCAGCTCGACGGTCGCCACCTGGCCGACGACCGCCTTGCCGACCTCGTGCCGGATCGCGGCGGCGAGCGCCTGCACCCTGTCAATCGTCACCCCAGTTTCTCCTGTTGCCAATCGTGAAGCGCCCGCGCCGCGGCGAGCAGATGCGGGTCGTCGTCGGCGGTTTCCGCCGTGGCGGCGAGATCGGTGAAGCGCGCTCCGCCGCCCAGCCCGTCGAGATAGCCGTCGATCGCCGTGCCCTTAAGCCGGGGCGACACGCCGAACGCGCGCACTGCCCGGTCACGGACCACGGCGGCATAGCGCCCGCCGAGGCGATGCGCGCGGCCGGCCTTGCGCACCAGCATCGCGGTGTTGTCGACCAGCGCCGCCTTGCCGAACGCGATCGCTCGCTCGCGCGGTCGCGGCGCCCCGAACCGGGCGAGCGCGTGCACGCCGAGCAGCAGCAGCGCCGCCGCGATCGCCAGCGTCATCGCCAGGAACGGCGGCTGGAAGGCGAGTTGCAGCGGGTTGCGCGTCGCGCCCAGGCCGTTGAGCGTGACATCGAAATCGACCCGCCGGGTGTTCGCGCTGCTGCCCAGCCAGTCGATAAGCGCGATCGCGGCGCGGGCGTGCGCGAGGCTTTTCAGCCCGGCATTGTCGAGCAGATCGGGGTCGGCCAGCACGTAGAGCGGCCCGGCGCCGATCCGGGCCAGCACGGTGTGCCCGTTGCCGTCGGTGATCAGCGGCGAGAATTCGGTCTCCTCCTCGCGGCCGTCGATTACCTGCTTTTCAAGCCTGGCGCTGGTGATCACCTGCACCGGCTGCGGCGCGTCGAACTGGAGCTCGGGCGGCAGGATGTCGGCCCTGACGAGCGGTCGGCCGCCGCTCGCCAGCCGGGCGATGGCGAGCTTATCGGCGGGCGCGAGTACGCCCTCCGGCTCGTCGGCGTCGATCGGCCGCTCGATGCGGACCCAGCCCGGCTGGTCGCGATCGTCGACCGTCTGCCATTTCGGCAGCACGATCAGCGTCGGCTGGCGCATCGACCCCAGCCCGCTGACATCGACCACGCCGTTGGGCGGCGTCGCGATCAGCAGCGAGCGGTCGCCCCATTGATGCGGGTCACGCACGATATGGACGGGATGCCCGGTCGCCTGGGCCAGTTGGACCAACCCGGCGAAGCCCACCGCCGACTTCGACAGCGCGTGGCCGCCGCTGTCGTGGCCCGCGTGCAGGTCCGGGCCATAGGCGCCGAGCACCAGCGTGCCGAGGAAGCCGAGCACGCCGATCACCAGGATCAGCGCGACGGTGAGCGGCTGGAACGCCGCGTCGCTGCGCCTGCCAATCGGAACGTCGCTCATGCCGCCCAGGCCTTGGCCAGCGCGAAGTCGGCATAGGCGGCGCGCGCTACGGCCCAATCGTCGGCGGAGACCGCGCGGCCGCCGAACAGGCTGCGCTCGACCAGCGCGGCGATCGCGGCGAAGATGGTCCGCGCGCGTGGCGGGATGGTATGCGCGGCGGCGATGTCGCGGCTGGTGAGCGCCGGGCGGACGAGCCGCGGGCGGCGGCGCTCGATGTCCTCAATGCTGCGGCGGAGCAGATGGTGGGCCGCCTCGGCATAGGCGCCGCGTGCCGCCAGCGCGTCCGCCTCGGCAAGCCAGGCATGCGCAGGCCCCGCTTCGGGCGTCCAGTCGTCAGGGGAGGGGGGAGCGGTCGCGATCGCCGCGCGGCGCCGCCGCTGCGGCCATTGCCAGGTGCCGGTGCGCAACCGGATGACGATCGCCCAGGCGAGCCCCGCCGCGGCCAGGATCAGCACGCTCCACAGCAGGATGCGGGCGTAGGGCGCCGCGGGCATGTGGCGCGTGATCCAGGCGATGGCGCGTCCGATCGGGCGGAACACGTCGGCCACCCAATGGCCAAATGTGGTGAGCCACCCAGGCGGCTTCGGCTCGGGCGGCGCCTTCGCCAGATGCATCTGCACCGTCGAGTCGTCGTGCAGCGCACGCCAGGCCCGCGCGAGGCGCGCGTCGCCGTTCCCCGCCTCGCCGATGGCCACCGCGATCACGTCGAATACCCCCCCAAAGCAGCCGTGCTGCGCACCGTCAGCCTAGTCGATGCCGCGGCGAGCGCAAGGCAAAGCCGACGCCGCCGACCCGCTGGACAAGCATCGGTTTTGCCGTCAGTCTTTCCCCGGATCCGCATGGGGAGCGGAGCGAGGAGGGCGATCATGGCAAGTGCAGTTCCCGCCACCGGCGAGGTGGTATCGGTCAGTCGTGTGTTCAGCAGGGCGTTCGCCGTCATCACGAGCAATCCGGCGACGGTGTTCGGCGTGGCGTTCGTGTTCGGTGCGCTGCCCTCGGTGCTGCTCGGCTGGTACATGCAGAGCATCCGCGGCGCGCTGGTCAACGATTATGCCAGGCTCGGCTATGGCGCGCTGACGCTCGTGTCCGCGCTGGTCGGCATCGTGCTCGCGGCGCTGGTGCAGGGCGCGCTGGTCGAGGCGACGGTCGCCTATACCGAGCGCCGCAAGGCGAGCTTCGGGGAAAGCGCCGCGGCCGGCCTGTCGGCGGCGCTGCCGCTGGTCGGGTTGGCGATCCTGATGGGGATCGCGGTCGGTTTCGGACTGATGCTGTTCCTGATCCCCGGCATCATCCTCTACGTGATGTGGTCGGTCGCCTCGCCCGCGCTGGTCGCGGAGCGCACCGGCGTGTTCGGCGCCTTCAGCCGCAGCCGCCAGCTCACCAAGGGCGCGCGCTGGAAGGTGCTCGGAGTCGAACTGATCGTCGTCCTGATGTGGTGGGCGATCTCCGGCGTGATCGGCGCGCTGGTCTTCACCACCTTCGGGATCAACGGAGTTCGCGGCTTCGCCGAGCATGGCCTGCCGATCGGCTGGCTGATCGGCAATGCGGTGCTCTCGACGCTGATCAACGCCTTCTGGAGCACCACGCAAACCTCGCTCTATGTCGAGCTGCGCAACTGGAAGGATGGGCATTCGGGCCAGGCGCTGGAAGACATCTTCGCCTGACGGATATCCGCGGTGAGGCCTTGACGTGCTTCGAGATGTGCTTGTTCATCTCGAACATCGACACGCGATCCTTGCCGAACACCTTCTGCAGCTTGTCGTCGGCGATGATCTCGCGCTTGTTCTCGGGGTTCTGCAGGTTGTTCGCCTTGATGTGGTCCCACACCTTGCTGATCACCTGGCTGCGCGGCAGCTTGTCGTTTCCGACGATTGCGGCGAGCTCGGGCGAGGGCTGAACGGGGGCGTGAATACCGCCGGTCTTGGGTGCATCGGCCATTTCTGTCTCCTTTCAGGCCGCAACACTGGCGCGAATCGGCACCAGGCTGCGGGAACCGCGCTTTTGCGACGGCAGCCGCGCTTTGTCACGCCCCGCACCTTTGCGGATACATCGCGTCCTTGCGCGCCGGGGGGGCGCCGCGCCATGTAGGCGCGCATCGCAGACCCCAGGAGTAGCTTATGAAGACCCGCGCCGCCGTCGCGTTCGAAGCCAAGCAGCCGCTGGAGATCGTCGAGCTCGATCTCGAAGGGCCCAAGGCCGGCGAGGTGCTGGTCGAGATCATGGCGACCGGCATCTGCCACACCGACGCCTATACGCTCGACGGGCTCGACAGCGAGGGGCTGTTCCCCTCGATCCTCGGGCATGAGGGCGCCGGCATCGTGCGCGAGGTCGGCGCCGGGGTGACCAGCGTGAAGCCGGGCGATCACGTCATCCCGCTCTACACGCCCGAATGCCGCCAGTGTAAATCGTGCCTCAGCCAGAAGACCAACCTGTGCACCGCGATCCGCGCGACGCAGGGCAGGGGCGTGATGCCCGACGGCACGACGCGGTTCAGCTACAATGGGCAGCCGATCTATCACTACATGGGCTGCTCCACCTTCTCCAACTTCACCGTGATGCCGGAAATCGCGGTCGCCAAGATCCGCGACGACGCGCCGTTCGAGACGAGCTGCTACATCGGCTGCGGCGTCACCACCGGCGTCGGCGCCGTGGTCAACACCGCAAAGGTCGAGCCGGGATCGAACTGCATCGTGTTCGGGCTGGGCGGCATCGGCCTCAACGTCATCCAGGGGCTGAAGATGGTCGGCGCCGACAGGATCGTCGGCGTCGACATCAACGACGACAAGGCCGAATGGGGCCGCCGCTTCGGCATGACCCATTTCGTCAATCCGGCGACGGTCGAGGGCGACCTCGTCCAGCATCTCGTCGCGCTGACCGACGGCGGCGCGGACTATACGTTCGACTGCACCGGCAACACCGACGTGATGCGCACGGCGCTGGAGGCGTGCCACCGCGGCTGGGGCGAATCGATCATCATCGGCGTCGCGGAAGCGGGCAAGGAGATCAGCACCCGGCCGTTCCAGCTGGTCACCGGGCGCGTATGGAAGGGTTCGGCGTTCGGCGGCGCGCGCGGGCGGACCGACGTGCCGAAAATCGTCGACTGGTACATGTCGGGCAAGATCGCGATCGACCCGATGATCACCCACCGCCTGACGCTCGACGAGATCAACAAGGGCTTCGACCTGATGCACGCCGGCGAGAGCATCCGCTCCGTCGTGGTCTACTGAGGGGGAGGGGCGATCGTGTTCAGCCATGTCGTCCTGGGCGCCGATGATATCGGGGCGGCACGGCGCTTCTACGATGCCGTGCTCGGCGTGTTGGGCGCGCCCGCCGGCCGCATCGATGAGCGCGGGCGGATCATCTACAATCACCACGGCGGCCGGCTGGTGATCACCCGCCCGGTCAACGGCGAGCCCACCGCCGCCGGCAACGGCCACACGTTGGGATTCCTGGCGAGCTCTCCGGAGCAGGTCGATGCGTGGCACGCCGCGGGCGTCGCCAACGGCGGCACCAGCGCCGAGGACCCGCCCGGCATCCGCCACGCCACCGAGGGCCGCGTCGTCTACCTCGCCTATCTGCGCGACCCCGCCGGCAACAAGCTGTGCGGCTTTCACCGGATCAGCTGACCCATGATCGAAACCGTTTCGACCAACCGCAGCCATGGCGGTGTGCAGGGCGTCTACCGCCACGCCTCCGCGGCAACAGGCACCGGGATGACCTTCTCGGTGTTCGTGCCCGATCATCGGCCGGGCGCGACGCTGCCGTTGCTGTGGTGTCTGTCCGGCCTGACCTGCACGCACGCCAACGTCACCGAGAAGGGCGAGTATCGCGCCGCCTGCGCCGAGCATGGCATCATCTTCGTCGCGCCCGACACGAGCCCGCGCGGGCCGGGCGTACCCGATGCTGAGGGCTATGACTTCGGCCAGGGCGCGGGATTCTATCTCGATGCGACGCAAGCGCCTTGGGCGACGCATTTCCGAATGCGGCGCTATATCGAGCAGGAACTGCCCGCGCTGATCGCCGACAACTTCCCCGTCGACATGGCGCGTCAGGCGATCACCGGCCATTCGATGGGCGGCCACGGAGCGCTGACGGTGGCGTTGCGCAATCCCGACCGCTTCCGCTCGGTCTCCGCCTTCGCCCCGATCGTCGCGCCGATGCAGGTGCCGTGGGGCGAGAAGGCGTTCGCCGGCTATCTCGGCGACGATCGCGCGGCGTGGCGGCCCTACGATGCCTGCGCGCTGATCGAGGATGGCGCACGCGTGCCGGCGATCCTGGTCGACCAGGGCGAGGCCGATGCTTTCCTGGCGGAGCAATTGCGGCCGGAACTGCTCGAACGCGCCTGCAGCGACGCCGGTATCGCGCTGACGCTGCGCCGCCAGCCGGGATACGATCACAGCTATTATTTTATCTCGACCTTCATGGCCGATCACGTCGCCTGGCATGCGGCGCGGCTGCGCAACGGCTGAGCGGGGCGGTCCGCCCGCCGGGCTAGGCCGGCCGGGGTAATGGAACCGGGCGAGCCCACCGCGCGCTTTCCTCGTCGACAGACAAGGAGCCCGGGAAGCCCCCAGACCAATGTTCGAAGCCAAGCCAGCGCGAAGTATCGCCCAGCTCAACCGGTCGCCGCGACGCCGTTACTACACCGGCAGCAACCTCGACCGCGTCCAGGCGATCAGCGACCTGCGCGCGCGGACCCACAAGCTGATGCCGCGCTTCGTGCTGGAATATCTCGAAGGCGGCGCCGGCGAGGAGGCGACGCTGTACCGCGAGCGCGAGGCGTTCGCCGAATGGCGCTATCAGCCGCGCACGCTGGTCGATGAATCGCACCGGTCGATGCGCCGCAAGATTCTGGGCAAGGAGGCGGCAATGCCGGTGGTGGTGGCGCCCACCGGGCTCAACGGCCTGTTCATGCGCCATGCCGACACCGCGCTGGCTGAAGGCGCCGCACGTGCCGGCGTGCCGTTCTGCCAGTCGACCATGTCCAACGATCCGATGGCGGAAGTCGCCAAGGTGGAGGGCCTGCGCCACTGGTGGCAGCTCTATGTCTTCGGTGGCGAGGAGATCTGGCAGGAACTGCTGCGCCGCGCCGACGCCTGCGGCTGCGAGGCGCTGGTACTGACCACCAATTCGCAGATTTTCGGCGATCGCGAATGGGACAGCCGCACACGCATCCATGGCACCCGCCCGACGCTGTCCACCGCGCTCGATGCGGCGCTGCATCCGCGCTGGTTCGCGACCACGCTGTCGCACGGCATGCCCCAGTTCGCCAACGTCATCGACTTCGTACCAAAGGAAAAGCGCGGCTTCTTCGAAAGCGCGTCCTGGATTCGCGAGCAGATGCCGCGCACGCTGTCGTGGGACAATGTCGAGAAGATCCGACAGCATTGGAAGAAGCCGTTCTTTCTGAAGGGCGTGCTAAACCTGGCCGACGTCCAGCGGGCAATGGACAGCGGCGTCGACGGCATCATCCTGGGCAGCCATGGCGGGCGGCAGATGGACTGGGCGATCTCCGCGCTCGACGTCCTGCCGCGGGCGCGCGAGATCGTCGGCGATGCCAAGGCGCTCTACATGTCGGGCGGCGTTCGCCACGGCACCGACATGCTGAAAGCGGTCGCGCTGGGCGCCGATGCCGTGCTTACCGGGCGAGCGACTCTCTATGGGTTATGCGCGGCGGGCGCCGATGGCGTCGCCAAGGCGCTCGACGTGCTGAAGTCGCAGGGGATGAACGAGCTGGGGCAGCTCGGCGTCCCCGACCTCGATTCACTCTCACCAGAGGTCATGGTACGGACGCCGGGGGCGGCCATGCCCTTGGTGTGAGCGCTCTCACTTCGCCGCAGCGTGCATTGCCAGCGGGGTATTGCAGGCGTAAGCGGTGACAAAATACTAACGCGGGTCGTTTAGAAGGTTGAGTATGCTCTACGATGCTTATGAAATGCAGCGCTCGTGGCTGGCCGGGGCCAGCGCGATGGCCAATTTCAGCGCGGGTCTGCTCAGCAATCCGGCCAACCCCTTCGCTTATTTCGGTGGCGGCCCGGTGCTCGCCTCCGCGCTGGAGGTGTTCGCCCATGCCGCTACGCCGCGCGGCAAGCCGGCGTTCGACCTCGACCGCACCGAAATCGGCGGCAAGCTGGTCCCCGTCCACGAGGAGGTGGTGCTGCGCAAGCCGTTCGGTCAGCTCAAGCGCTTCGTTCGCGATGGCGTCGAGGGCGGGCCGAAGCTGCTGATCGTCGCGCCGATGTCGGGCCATTACGCCACGCTGCTGCGCGGCACCGTCGAGCGCATGCTGCCGTTCGCCGAGGTCTACATCACCGACTGGCGCGACGCGAAGCTGGTGCCGATGAGCGAGGGCAGCTTCGATCTCGACGATTATATCGACTACGTCATCGCCTATCTGGAGAAGATCGGGCCGGGCACGCACATGCTGGCGGTGTGCCAGCCGTCGGTGCCGTGCCTCGCCGCGGCGGCGGTGATGAGCGCCGACAAGAACCCCGCACGGCCGAAGACGCTGACGATGATGGGCGGCCCGATCGACACGCGCGAGGCGCCGACCGCGGTCAATCTGCTCGCCACCGAGCGGCCGCACGCCTGGTTCGAACAGAACGTCATTGCCACCGTGCCGATGACCTATCCCGGCGCGGGGCGGCAGGTCTATCCCGGCTTCCTGCAACTCGCCGGCTTCATGTCGATGAACCTCGGCAACCACCTCATGTCGCATTGGGAGATGTTCAAGCATCTCGTGCGCGGCGACGAGGACAGCGCCGAGGCGACCAAGGAATTTTACGACGAATATCGCTCGGTCTGCGACATGACCGCCGAATTCTACCTGCAGACGATCGACCTGGTATTCCAGAGCCACGCGCTGCCCAAGGGCGAGATGACGCACCACGGCACGCGCGTCGATCTCGGCGCGATCACCGACGTTGCCATCCTGGCGATCGAGGGCGAGCGCGACGACATCTCCGGGCTCGGCCAGACCAAGGCGGCACTGAAGCTGACGCCCAACCTGCCAGCGGCGATGAAGCATTATTACATGGCCGCAGGATCAGGCCATTACGGCATCTTCAACGGCTCGAAATGGCGCACGCGGACGGCGCCGGTGCTGGAAGACTGGATCACCCGCTTCGACGGCAAGCAGGCGGCGGCGAAGAAAGCGGCCTGAGCGGGTCGGCCGGCGTCTCCACGCACCCACTGTTTCTCAGCACCACCCCGGCCAAGGCCGGAGTCGAGGTGCGCGCGGATCGTTGCTGGACCCGGCCCCTTCGCCAGGTATTCGGCGCACCTCTTACCTTCCGGCTCGACCCACCTCCCTACGATAGCCGAAAGAACAGCGCCTGCGCTTCTTCAAGGGGCTCAGGGATTGGGCGAGGGTAAGCTGTAGGGCCCACGAGTCCTTTAATCCCAGATCCACCGCACGAAGCTCCACGCGGCCACGATCGCGACGATCCACAGCGCGGCGACGATCAGCAGACCGGCCCAGCTCACCGGCCGCTGCGACGCCGCCTCCGCCGCCGCCCGGTGGCGCGCCATCTGCGCGGGCGGGATCAGGCGCTCGAACAGCCAGACGCCGGCGGGGATCAGCACGGCATCGTCGACCAGCCCCAGCACCGGGATGAAGTCGGGGATCAGGTCGATCGGCGACAGCGCGTACGCCGCGATCAGCAGCCCGACGATACGCGCTGCCCACGGCGTCGCCGGGTCGCGCGCCGCGAGCCAGACGGCGTGCGCCTCTACCCGGACGCGGTGCGCAAGCGATGGTCCCACCATGGCTTCAGCGCATCGCCCCCGGCGTGGCGCCGGTCAAGATGCGTGCGGTCGGTCTGGCGCCGGGGAGACAGTTCCGCGAGAGGCTGGCGACCAACGGCCGGCGCGGCAACCGGACGCCAGCCTTTGCCCGGGTGGTCGTCGACGGCCGCACGGCGCCGATCGCACCTTGATCACGGCGTTACAGCGAAACCTCGGCATGCTCTCCGGCATCCTCCGCGCGGATGCGGTGGCCGGTCGCGAGTCGGAACATGCCCTTAATCGACAGGTCCGCTTCCCAGATTTCGGCATCGTCGAGGTCGAAGCGCAGCATCAGCAGATTGGGGTCGTCGCGCCCTTTTTCGTACCAGGCGGCGACCTGCTTCGACCAATAGCGGTCGACCACCGCGGGGTCGGTTTCCTCGACCAGCCGGCCCTTGATGCAGGCGAACAAGTCATCCCCCTTGCTGGAAAATTCGGCCATCGCCGGGCCGCCCGTCGCCAGCCGGTTCTGCTTGTTGGTGTAGAACCAGAATTCGCTGTCGGCATGCTTGTCGAGCTGCGCGGTCATCGGTTGGCGATGCTCGTCGGTGTCGGTCAGGCCGATCATCAGGAACGGGCTGTCGGCCAGTGCCTTCCACATCGTCTTGCGGATATCGTCGGCCATCGTGGCATCTCCTCGTTGCGGCAATTGGCCACTCAACGAGCGTCGGCGTTTCGGTATCCGTCAGCCGGCGGCGAGCGCCGCGGCGGCGCCCAGCAATTCCAGGTCGTTGCGATTGACCACCGCGATCGGCACCTCGGCGAGCTGGCGGGCGAAGGCATCCTTGGCGGTCATCCGCTGGCGCAGCACCGGGTCGCCCAGCCTCTGGTACAGCGCCCGCGCGATCGCGCCGGTCAGGAACACGCCGTCCCAGGCCCCGAACGCCAGCACCAGGTCGCCGATCAGCGAACCCAGCGCGCCGATGAACGCGGCCAGCGCGGCGGTCGCCTTGGGATCGCGCGCGGCGTCGCGGGTGATCGCTTCCGGCGCCGGCGCGGGGCCGCCCGACAGCGCCTCGTACGCGGTGACCAGCCCGGGCGCGCTGATCAGCGCTTCACGACTGGCGCAGAGATTGCGCCGACCGAGGTGCGCGACGATCGCCGCCTCCGCCTCCGTGGCGGCGGCCAGCGTCATGTGCCCGCCCTCGCTTTGCACCGGCACCAGCCGATCGCCGCAGGTCACCAGCGCGGCGACGCCCAGCCCGGTGCCGGGGCCAATCACCACGAAAGTGCCGCCCGGCCGCACCGCCTTGGGCGGCGGCCCGGGCAGCGCCAGGAACGCGCCTGCCGACAATTGCGTCAGCGCCAGCGCGTTCGCCGCGCACTCGTTGAGCGCCCGCGGGCGCGCGCGCAGCACTGCCTCGACGCCCGACAGCGAGATATACCAGCGGCTGCCGGTCATGTTGACCACGTCGCCGCGCACCGCCCCGGCGATCGCCAGCGCACTCGGCAGCACGCGGTTGGCACAGCCGACCTGCGTCAGATAGGCGCCCAGCGCCGAGGTGAATGTGGGGTGATCGGCGGTATGCAGCGTCTGCACCTCGCGGGGCATCAGCCCTGCCGAACCGCCGCTCAGCGCGAACCGCACCGAAACGCGGCCGATATCCGCCACCAGCCCCATCGTGTCGGGCGCCATCCCCGCATCCTCTCTATCGACCCGCGGTCTGGCGGCGTCATTGAGAGCGCTACCATGACCGACTTAATGAAAAATGGACGTATTCGCGTGTTTGTACGAGTAAACGGCCGTTCATGTGCGCGACAGAAACCGTTGCGCTTTTGTGACAGTGGCGTGGAGAAGCCGCCGAATGCCGCCATCAACAGGGAAACCGGACGGCCGCCGATGGTTTGGGCCCGCACGGCGCGGCCGGGATACCGCCAATGCGCCGCGTATAACAGCGTAAGGATTCCATCATCATGCGTACCCTTGTCCTCGCGGCCGCTGCGGCTGCCGCGCTTACCGCCGCGCCTGCCTTCGCCCAGGACGATACCGGCCAGTATCCCGCCGCCGACCAGACGACGAGCAGCACCGCAACCGTGGACGACGCCGGCACGTCGCACATCGAGCCGTATCTCGGCATCATGGGCGGCTATGAGAATTTCGATAACGAGCGCAATTCGGCCGGTATTCCGGTCCACGCCGGCAGCAATTACCAGGGCGGCCTCGTCCAGGGCGTGGTCGGCGTCAACGTGCCGATCGGCCCGCTGTTCGTCGGCGCCGAGGGCAATGTGATCAAGGGCTTCACCGGCGACGTCGATTGGGAATATGGCGCCGCCGGCCGCTTCGGCGTGCGCGCCGGCGACGGCCTGATCTATGGCAAGGTCGGCTATCAGTGGGTCAATTTCGACGCGCTGGGCGACAATTCGCCGGACTTCCACGACATGACCTATGGCGCCGGCGTCGAGCTCAGCCCCAGCGACCTCGGCATGGGCAACGCCAACAAGCACGGCCTGCGCCTGCGCATGGAGGTCGACACCTTCGGCAGCACGCACAGCTTCCGCCCGATGGCCGGCATGATCGCGCACTTCTGATCGGCCATCGCCACGGACGAGAAGGGCCGCGGGTTCGCCGCGGCCCTTTATCGTGTGTCGGCGTCGGAAGGCTCAGAGCACTTCGAACAGCCCGGCCGCGCCCATGCCGCCGCCGACGCACATCGTCACCACGACATATTTGGCGCCGCGCCGCTTGCCCTCGATCAGCGCGTGGCCAGTCATCCGTGCGCCCGACATGCCATAGGGATGGCCGACCGAGATCGCGCCGCCGTCGACATTGAGCAACTCGTTGGGAATGCCGAGCTTGTCGCGGCAATAGAGTACCTGCACCGCGAACGCCTCGTTCAGCTCCCACAGGCCGATGTCGTCCATCTTCAGGCTGAAGCGCTCGAGCAGCTGGGGGATCGCGAACACCGGGCCGATGCCCATCTCGTCCGGCTTGGTGCCCGCCACCGCCATGCCGACATAGCGGCCGAGCGGGGTGAGGCCGCGCTTCTCGGCGACCTTCTCCTCCATCAGCACGCTCGCCGCCGATCCGTCCGACAGCTGGCTGGCATTGCCGGCGGTGATCGTCTTGTCGGGGCCGAGCACCGGCTGCAGCCCCTTGAGGCCCTCAAGCGTCGTCTCCGGCCGGTTGCCTTCGTCCTTGTTCAGCGTCACCTCCTTCTGGGTGACTTCCTTGGTTTCCTTGTTGGTCACGTTCATCGTCGCGGTGACCGGCACGATTTCCGCGTCGAAGCGGCCGGCGGCCTGCGCGGCGGCGGTGCGCTGCTGCGACTGCAGGGCGTATTCGTCCATCGCCTCGCGCGCGATGCCGTAACGGGCGGCGACCACCTCGGCGGTCTGCAGCATCGGCATGTAGATGTCGTCATGCATGGCGATCAGTTCGGGATCGGCGGCGACGCGCATCTGCGGCGTCTGCACCAGGCTGATCGACTCGACGCCGCCGCCGATCGTGATGTCCATGCGGTCGTCGATGATCTCCTTGGCCGCGGTGGCGATCGCCATCAGGCCCGAAGCGCACTGGCGGTCGACCGACATGCCGGCGACGGTGATCGGCAGGCCGGCGCGCAGCAGCGCCTGGCGCGCGATATTGCTCGCCTGGTGCCCCTGCTGCAGCGCTGCGCCGAAGACCACGTCGTCGACCTCGGCGCCATCGATGCCGGCGCGCTGGACCGCTGCCTCGATCGACTTGGCGGCCAGCGTCTGGGCCGGCAGCGCGTTGAACGCCCCGCGATAGGCGCGGCCGATCGGCGTGCGGGCGGTGGAGACGATGACGGCGGAACGCATGGCAGGCTTCCTCTCATTCTCTTCTCCCGTCCGACGGGAGGGGATAGCTAAAACGAAATCCGGGTGCTCGGTCGGGCGGCGATCACCACCCCGAACCGCCGGCGACGGGTGGCCGGATACCCTGCCAATCCGGCGTGTGGCGGCGTTTCCTGACCAGGAATCGTAGACACGGCTTGGCTTCCAGGGACCATTCGTCGTAGCGGGGGCCAAGACATAGGCCGGCACTGCCCGTTCGGGCAAGCCTCACCCAACCGAAAGCTTTAAAATGACTGCTGACGCTAGGTCCACCGCGCGCGAAAGCATGGCAAAACTGTACCGTGCGCCCGAACCCGACGTTCTAAAACCGCTGATCGAGCGGGCGCGGACCGATTCGTCGACGCGCTACCGGGTGATGGGCCAGGCCTCGTCGCTGCTCGCCGATCTGCGCGCGGCGCAGAACAAGGGGTGGGTGAACCAGTTCCTCAACCAATATCAGCTCGATTCCTCGGAAGGGCTGGCGCTGATGACGCTGGCGGAGGCGTTCCTGCGCGTGCCCGATCCCGACACCGCCGACTGGCTGATCGCGGACAAGCTGGGCGACGCCGACTGGCTGGCACACCGCGGCAAGTCGCGATCGCGCATGGTCAATTCGGCGACCTGGGGGCTGGTGGTCGGCCGCGCGCTGGTCGGCGAGGGGCAGGAGGGGCCGTTGCGCCGCCTGATCGCGCGCGCCGGCGAGCCGTTCGTGCGCCAGGCGGTCGGCGCCGCTATGCGCAAGATGGGCGAGATCTTCGTCATGGGTCGCACCATCGACGAGGCGATGAAGCGGATGACCAAGCCGGAATATGCCGGCTTCACCGCCAGCTTCGACATGCTGGGCGAGGCGGCGCGCACGGCGGAGGATGCCGAGCGCTATTTCCAGGCCTATGTCGGCGCGATCGATGCGGTGGGCGCGGATCGTGCCGCCGGACATTCGATCTCGGTCAAGCTCTCCGCGCTCAACGCCCGCTACGAGGTGGCGCAATACGACCGCTGCGTGCCCGACCTGATCGAGAAGCTGCGCGCGCTGGCCGTGCAGGCGGCCGATCGCGGCATCGCACTCACCGTCGATGCCGAGGAGCAGGACCGCCTGGAGATGAGCCTCGACATCATCAAGGCGGTGTCCGACATGCCGCAGCTCAGCGGCTGGGACGGGTTCGGCATGGCGGTGCAGGCCTATGGCAAGCGCGCGCGGCCGGTGATCGCCTGGGCCGACGGCCTCGATCGCGTGATGAACGTGCGGCTGGTCAAGGGCGCCTATTGGGATACCGAGATCAAGCGCGCCCAGGTCGACGGGCTGGACAATTACCCGCTGTTCACCCGCAAGGCATCGACCGACGTCGCCTATCTCGCCTGCGCGCGCGACATGCTGCAGGCGAAGAACATCCGTCCGGCGTTCGCCAGCCACAACGCGCTGACCGTCGCGACGATCGTCGAATGGGCCGGCAATGCCCGCGACTTCGAATTTCAGCGGCTGCACGGCATGGGTGAGGGGCTGTACGAGCGGCTGGTGCGGGATCACGGCTATCACTGCCGCGTCTATGCGCCGGTCGGGGGGCACAAGGACCTGCTCGCCTATCTGGTCCGCCGCCTGCTGGAGAACGGCGCCAACACCAGCTTCGTCCACCAGCTCGCGAAGGATGACCTGACGGAGGAGCAGTTGCTCGCCGATCCGGTCGCTAAGGTCGCGGCGGTCGGCGGCACGCGGCACCCCGAGATCCGGCTGCCCAAGGACCTCTACCAGCCCGAGCGGCTGAACAGTGCCGGCGTCGACCTCAGCGACAGCAAGGTGTTGCGGCGCGTGCAGGCGGCGGTCAACAAGCCGCACCCGTTCATGGCCGACGGCTTCGCGCAGTCGCTGGAAACGACGCAGGTGTGGCAGGCGATCGACCGCGCGCAGGCTGCGTTCCCGAAGTGGACGGCACGCCCGGTCGACGAGCGCGCGAGCATGCTGGAGAAGCTCGGCAACCTCCTCGAGAAGCATCGCGACGAGCTGATGGCGCTCTGCGTGCAGGAAGCCGACAAGACCATCCCCGACTCGCTGGCCGAGGTGCGCGAGGCGGTCGATTTCTGCCGCTATTATGCCGCGCGGGCGCGGGCCGACCTGCAATCGGTCGAGCTGCCCGGGCCGACCGGCGAGCGCAACATGATGCACCTCGACGGCCGCGGCGTGTGGGCGACGATCGCGCCGTGGAACTTCCCGCTGGCGATCTTCCTCGGCCAGACGGTGGCGGCGCTGGTCACGGGCAATACCGTGGTCGCCAAGCCGGCGCCGCAGACGCCGCGTATCGCCGCGCGCGCGGTCGAGCTGGCGCATCAGGCGGGCATCCCGAAGGACGTGCTGATCCTGGTCGCCGGCGGGCCGGAGATCGGCGCGGCTATCACCCATGACGTGCGCATCCAGGGCGTCGCCTTCACCGGCTCGACCGGTACGGCGCGGCGCATCGCCCGATCGCTGCTGGAGGATGAGAGCCGTGCACTGGTACCGCTGATCGCGGAGACCGGCGGCATCAATGCGATGATCGTCGATTCGACCGCGCTGCCAGAACAGGTGGTGGCGGACGTGATCGCCTCGTCGTTCCGTTCGGCCGGGCAGCGCTGCTCCGCGCTGCGCCTGCTGCTGCTGCAGGAGGATATCGCCGAGAGCACGATCGAGATGCTGAAGGGCGCGATGGACCTGCTGGTGCTGGGCGATCCCGGCGACCCTGAAACCGATGTCGGCCCGGTGATCGATCAGGCGGCCTACGACAAGCTGATGTCGTATCGCGACTCGATGCATGCGCAGTGGGTGAAGACCGTCGACGTGCCGGAGGAAGGGCTGTTCGTGCCGCCGACGCTGATCAAGCTCGATGCGATCGAGGACCTGAAGCAGGAATGGTTCGGGCCGCTGCTTCATGTTGCCACCTGGCCGGCGGGCAAGCTCATCGAGACGATCAAGCGGGTGAACGAGAAGGGGTTCGGTCTCACCATGGGGCTGCACAGCCGCATCGCGCGGGCGGCCGATGTCACCGAACATCACGCGCATGTCGGCAATCTCTACGTCAACCGCTCGATGATCGGCGCGGTGGTCGGCTCACAGCCCTTCGGCGGCGAGCGCCTGTCGGGCACCGGGCCCAAGGCGGGCGGGCCGCACTATCTGTTCCGCTTCGTCGCCGAACGCGCCGTGTCGATCGACACCACCAGCGCCGGCGGCAACGCGACGCTGCTCAGCCTGGACGACAGTACGGTGTGAGGCGGGGAGGGGGCGCCGCTCGCCCTCACCCTTCCGGCGCTAGCGCCGGCAAAACTCGAATGACGGAAAAAGGGCCGGCAACGGGCGTCACCCCTCCACCGGCCCCTCCTCCAGCGGTCGCCCGCCCCGCCGGCGGAGGTCGGCGAGCAGCGTTTCGATCGCCCAGCGGCTGGCGGTGGCGATCTCGGTGCCGGTCATGTCCCACTGATCGCGCATCTCGCGCCAGGCGAAGCCGCTGGCGAGCAGCTGTACCGCGGCAACCGCATAGGTCCGTTCCGGCTCCGGCAGCGCGATGCCGGCCTCGTCGAGCATCGCGCGATAGGTGGCGGTGCGCTGCGGCTTCATCACGTTGCGGATCGCGCGCCCCTCTGGGCTGGCCATCGCCACCGTCATCGCCGCCGCCTTGGCATCGAAATTCTCGAACGCCGCGGCAAGCCCGTCGAGCATCCCCTGCAGCCCCTTCGGCATTCCCACCGGTGGGCTCAACTGCCGCCACATCGCGGCGCGCAGGGCATCCTGATCGGGAAAATAGCGGTAGACCGTGCGGCGCGACACGCCGGCGCGCGCCGCCACGCGATCGTGGTTCAGCACCTCGCCGTCGGCGATCAGCTCCAGCAGCGCATCCTCGATACGGCTGCGGGTGTCGGATTGAGTTGGGGCATCCATCGCCTCTCCATGGCGCGTGACACTTTTTGTGTCAAACCCAATTGACACATTTTGTGCCATGCGAGATGATCGCGCATCGAGTCGGGAGGAGCGCAAGCATGATCTTTCATGTGTCGATCGACGCGGACGATCCGCGTCACGTTGCCGGTGTGCTGGCGGAATTGTGGGGCGGCGTCGCCGAGCCGTTTCCGCCGGTCGCCGAGGGAAGCTGGATCGCCTTGGCCGGCGACGAGCACAACAGCGCCGTCGAGGTCTATCCGCGCGGCACCGAACTGGTCGAGGCGGACGGCGATGCCGACGCCTATGGCGTGACGGGTGCGGCGGACCGTCGGTCCGCCACGCACATCGCGATGGGCACCGATCTCGACATGGAGGAGGTGCTGACGATCGCCCGGCGCGAAGGCTGGCCGGCCAAATACCGCAAGCGCGGCGGCGCGTTCGGCGTCATCGAACTGTGGGTCGAGGGCAGCCGCATGGTCGAGGTGCTGACGCCCGAGATGCAGGCCGAATATACCGGCGCGATGACGATCGCCGGCTGGCGCGGCTTCCTCGCCTCACGCGGCGCCGCGGTTCCCCTCGGCCTTTGACCGCGGCTCGGCGCCTGCGGCCGGCTTCTCGTCGTCCTTCAGGTCGACGCGCTTGACCGGCTGCACGTCCGGGTAGGGCATCACCAGCGTGCCGTCGGGCGCGGCGGTGTAGGTCGTCTGTGTCGGATAGGCGATGGTGATGCTTTCCTCGGCGAACTTCTTCATCACCGCGACCAGGAACTTGTCGCGCGTGCCGTGCGCCACGCTCCAGTCGCTGCCCGGCGTGTCGATCCACACCGCATGGTCCAGCGAGCTGCTGCCGAACGCCTCGAAGCCGGACCGGCTCGCCTCGCCGCCGACGCTTTCGACCAGCTCCTTCAGCATCGTCGGCAGCCGCTCCAGCGTCTCGACCGGCGTCTCGTACGCCACGCCGATCGTGTACTTGGTCCGGATCTTCTGGCGTCCGGCCAGGTTGACGATGATCTTGTCGAGCAGGTTCTTGTTCGAGATCACCATCATCTCGCCGGTGTACAGGCGGATGCGCGTCGATTTCAGGCCAATCGCGTCGATCGTGCCGAAGTTGCCGTCGACATTGACGCCGTCGCCCTTGCCGAACGGCCGGTCGAAGATGATCGCCAGCGCCGCGAACAGGTCGGCGAAGATGCCTTGCGCGGCGAGGCCGATGGCGATGCCGCCGACGCCGAGGCCCGCGACCAGGCCGGTCACGTTGACGCCGAGATTGTCGAGCAGCACCACCGCGGCGATGGCGAACACCACGACGCTGATCAGCAGCCGGATCAGCCCCATCGCGTTGATGATCGCCTCACCCTGGTAGTGTTCGGACGAGGTGCGGTGCTCGATCGCGCCGAGCATGATCTCGCGCGCCCAGATCGCCACCTGCAGCACGGTCGCGATGGTCGCCAGCACCTCGATCAGGTGCGCGACGGTCGGCGGCGGCGCGGCGTAGCCGGCGACCAGCCGGATCGCGACCATGATGATGAAATAGTTGGTCGTCCGGGCGATCGCGCGCCCGGCGACGGTGCCCCAGCTGCCCAGCGGCCGCCCCGGCCTGCACAGCTTTTCGCCGTACCGCCGCACGGTGTAGAGCGCGATCACGATCACCGCGGCAACGGCCGCCGCAATGATGATCTGCAGCCAATGGGTCTGGAACCAGGCGCCGGTCGAGCGGACCAGCCCCTGGAACTGGAGCTGGAAATTCCTCGGGGCGTCAGGCGCGGCGGCAGCGGTCGTGTTGGCGGCGGCCGTCGTGTTGCTGGCGATCATTGGTTCCCTTTCAGGCTGCGCTGCGCATCTCGCTGGCCTGCTCCGTGCCGAGGAAGGCGATCAGGCCGCGCTCCATGCGCGAGAGATATTTGGTCTTGCGAGGCAGCGAGAGCGCCTCGCGAAACGCCGCCTGACCGTTCTTGACCAGATCGATCAGGCGAGGATGGACATAGGACCTGCGGGCGATCGCCGGCGTGTTGCCCAATGCCGCGGTGACGGGCTCTAGCATCGTCTTCAGGCTGATGTCACGTTTCGCCGTCGCCAGCGTCTCGAACGCGATCACGCTTGCACCCCAGGTGCGGAAATGCTTGGCGGTGAAGGCTTCGCCCATCGCCTTGTGAATGTAATCGTTGACGTCGGTCGAGCTCACCGGATGCGTCGCGCCGTCGCTGTCGACCCAGCGGAACAGGTGCTGCCCCGGCAGGTCCTGGCAGTTGCGCACGAAACGGATCAGCGATCCGTCGGCAATCGCCATCTCGCGCATCTTGCCCGATTTCGCCTTGAACTGCAGCTTCAGCATGCGCCCGTCGAGATCGGCGTGGCGCTTGCGCAAGGTGGTCGCACCGAAGCTCTTGTTCGACTTCACATAGCATTCGCTGCCGATCCTGACGAAGCCGAGATCGAGCAGCCGCACCACCGCGGCGACCGCGCGCGCCTTGTCCATCCTGCGGTGGCGCAGGTCCTTCTCGACCTGCTTGCGCAATTTGGTCAGCCCCTCGCCGAACTCCCGGCACAGCTCGTATTTCTCCGCCTCGCGCGCCTCGCGGAAGCCGGTGTGGTAACGATATTGCTTGCGGCCCTTGTCGTCCCAGCCGACCGCCTGCATATGGCCGTTTGGATCGGGGCAGAACCAGGCGTCGCGATAGGCCGGCGGCAAGCCGATGGCGTTCAGCCGATCGATCTCCTCGCGATCGGTGATGCGGTTGCCTTCCGCATCCCAATAGCCCCAGCCGTGACGAAGTTTCTTGCGCGTGATGCCCGGTTCGCTGTCATCGCGATAGACGATATTCGGCAACTCGGTTCCTTCCTTGGCGCGCTGCCGATCCAAATGCGCGGCTGATCGCTTCGTTCCGGAACGCCACGGCCAGGGCATCGTTGAGACGGCAACGCACAACCCCGCCAAGGAGAACCCCCGAAATGGCTGACCTTTCGACCAAGACCGTGCTGATCCTCGCCACCGACGGCTTCGAGCAGTCGGAGCTGTTCAAGCCGCGCGAGGCGCTGATGGACGCCGGCGTCACGGTCAAGCTCGCCTCGATCAAGACCGACCCCATCCAGGGCGTGCAGAACGACCTGGACAAGGCCGAGACGATCACCCCGGACATGACGCTCGATGAGGTCGACGTCGACGATTACGACGCGCTGGTGCTGCCCGGCGGCGTCGGCAACCCCGACAAGATGCGGCTGCAGGACAAGGCGATCGACATCGTCGAGGAGTTCGTCGACGCCGGCAAGATCGTCGCCGCGATCTGCCATGCGCCGTGGCTGCTGGTCGAAGCCGACGTGGTCGAGGGCAAGCGCATGACCAGCTGGCCCTCGGTCCGCACCGATCTCGCCAACGCCGGCGCCGAGGTCGTCGACGAGGAAGTGGTGGTCGACGGCCAGTTCATCACCAGCCGCAAGCCCGACGACATCCCCGCCTTCAGCAAGGCGGTGCTCGAGGCACTGAGCAAGGAGCTGACGCCGGCCTGATCCGCCGCGTCGCCGCTCAGGCAGCGGTGGAGCACAGGCGCCCGCCGGCGGACCTCCGTCGGCGGGCGTCGTCGTGTCGGGCCCGTGCCGATTGGCGGCTGGCCGGCGTCGGCGGGGTAGGGTAGCATCGCCGGCACACGGCAAGCGGAGGATGGGATGCGCAGCGGACGATTGACGATGGCGGCAGTGATGGCGGCCGCGCTGGCGGGGTGTTCCAACGCGAACCATCATGTCGGCCGCCCACTGGCCACGCCGGGCCTGATGGCGACCGCCATCCTGCACGGCGCCGACGGCCGCACCGTCGGCCGCGCCGTGGCGCAGGAGGTGGAGGGCGGCCTGCGGCTGTCGCTGGATGCGCAGGGGCTGCTCCCCGGCCAGCACGGCGTGCACGTGCACACCGTCGGCCGCTGCGATCCGCCCGATTTCACCAGCGCCGGCGGGCATTGGAACCCGCTCGGCACGCATCACGGCGCCAACAACCCCGCCGGGCCGCATATGGGCGACCTGCCCAATCTCGACATCAATACCGACGGTCATGGCTCGATCGCCGTCAACGTGCCCGGCGCGACCATGGCCGGACTGCTCGACAGCGACGGTTCGGCGATCGTGATCCACGCCGGGCCCGACGATCTGATGAGCGATCCCGCCGGCAACAGCGGCCCGCGTGTCGCCTGCGGCGTGTTCATGCCGGGATGATGGCTCAGCCGCCGATCAGGAACGCCGCGGCTGCCATCAGCGCCACCCCGGCGGCGATCGGCGCGGTGCCGGCCTCGCTCCGGGCATCCGGCAGCAGCTCCCAGGCACCGATATAGACGAATACGCCGGCAAAGGCGCTCAGCAGCACCGCCAGCTGCAGCGGGGAGGCGGGGATCCGCCCGGCGATGAACACGCCGATCACCGGCGCCACCGCGTTCAGCGCCAGCCACATCCGCGCGGTACGCCAACTGCCGCCGCCGGTCTTGGTCAGCGTGACGGTGTTGATCCCGTGAACCAGACCATGGGCGACGATCGCCAGCGCGATGATCAATCCGGTCTGCGACGAAACCGAGAAGCCGATGCCGACCATGAAGCCGTCGATAACGACGTGCAGGAACAGGCTGGCGGGTCCGATATGCGGGCGCAGCCGGTCGGCGCCCGCCCATTGTGCATGCGACAGCCGGTCGAGCAGGGCATAGAGCGCCAGGCCGATGATCGCCGAGGCGAGCAGCAGGGGCAGGCGGGGCAGGCCCGCCGCCAGCCGATACGCCTCCGGTGCCAGGTCGAACAGCGCGATCCCCAGCACCATCCCGGCGGCGAGGCCGAGGATCAACCCGGATCGATGCGCCAGCCGCCGCGCCAGCACGCCGCCGATGATGATCGAGAGGCCGGAACCGGCTCCCCAGGCGAAGGGCATCAACGTCGACATGCGGCGGGCTTGATGATGTTACAATGTAACATTGTCAATGGCCGGCCGCGGTCCGGGGTGGACGTCGGTCAGCCGAGCGGCCAGCGCGCGACCGCTTCGTACCGCGCACCTTCGCGGCCCAGCTGGCTTTCGAACAGGATCAGGTGGTCGCAGCTGAACGGCTCGCTGGCCAGATCGGCGTGATCGGCGACGAAGCGGGCGACCTGCACCTCCGCCCCGGCGGTACGCGGCAGCCGCGCCAGCGTGATGTGCGGCAGATAGGCGCGGCGCTCCGGCGCCAGCCCGGCGGCGACCAATGCGCGGTCGACCTTCTTGTGCAACTGCTTCAGCGCGTCGTGCGGCGTCACGCCTGCCCAGATCGCCTCGGTCCGGCCCTGGCGATCGAACGCCCCGACGCCGTCGAGCGCGATGCGCGGCGCCGGCGCATGAAGCTGCGACAGTGCCACCGCCACGTCCTCGGCGGTCGGTCGGTCGACGTCGCCGATGAAGCGCAGCGTCAGGTGCAGCTGGTCGTCATCCTGCCAGCGGGCACGCGGCACGCCGCCCATCAGCGCGGCGAGCATCTGTCGGATCTCCGACGGTGGGCGCAGGGCGGCGAACAGGCGGTGCATATCCCCATGGGTAGTCGCTCACCCCGCCGCGGCAACCGGTTTCGCTTGAAAAATGGGCCTCGACGGGCGATATTCCAGCCAACCGGTACAGTGACCGGCAAAGGAGTTATTCGCTAATGGCAAACTGGTCTGACCCCCGGCAGAATGCCGCGCCCTTCGCGACGGCCGCTGCTGCGCGCAGCGACGCGTACGATGCGGGGCTGCGGTCCTATATGCTGTCGGTGTACAATTACATGGCATCGGGCGTGCTGCTGACCGGCATCGTCGCGATGCTGTTCGCCTGGGGCGGCGCGCAGTCGCCGGCCGCGCAGGTGCTGCTCGGCGGCGGCATGCTGTCGTGGATCATCATGTTCGCGCCCCTTGGCTTCGTCCTGGCGATGAGCTTCGGCCAGGCGCGGATGAAGACCAGCACGCTGCAGATGATGTTCTGGGGCTTCGCGGTGGTGATGGGCCTGTCGCTCTCCACCATCTTCCTGGTCTACAGCTCGACGGCGATCGCCACCTCGTTCTTCGGCACGGCCGCCGCGTTCGCCGGCTTGAGCCTCTACGGCTACACCACGAAGCGCGACCTGTCGGCGATGGGCACCTTCTTCCTGATGGGGCTGGTCGGCCTGATCGTCGCCATGCTGATCAACCTGTTCGTGCATTCGAGCGGGCTGTCGATGGTGATCTCGTTCGTCGGCGTGCTGCTGTTCGCGGGTCTTACCGCCTATGACACGCAGCGCACCAAGAGCATCTACGCCCATGTCGCCGGCACGCCGATGATGGCGCGCGTGGTGATCATGTCGGCGCTGAACCTCTACCTCGACTTCATCAACATGTTCCTGTTCATCCTGCGTCTGCAGGGCGGCGGCAGCCGCAACTAAGCGGCGCCAACAGAACCAAGTGACAAGAGCCCGGCGGGACGACCCGCCGGGCTTTTTCGTTGGCACGCAACCTCCGGCCGCGGCCCGCGCGGCAGGAACGGTGAGCGCGGACGCTCGTTCAGTTCCTCGAGAAGAGGAGACAGCCATGAACGATCAGCGCAACAGCGATGGCGACAGCGCCTATCAGCCGCTCCACAAGGGCGCCGTCGCGCCGCCGCAGCCCAAGGACCTGGCGCCCGACCGCGATGCCGGGAAGGACCCGCAGATCACCGAGGAACTGAAGCGCAACCCCGAAAGCGTGCAGGCCCGACTTGACGAGGGGCTGGACGAATCGATGGACGCGTCCGATCCGCCCGCCTCCGTCCAGCCGGTCCACCGCACCGGTCCGGCGCCGTCCTCGGGCTATGATCCCGATGCCGAGCGCGAGCGCCAGAAGGATTGAGCGGGCGCGCCCCCGGCGTGCTTCACGAATGTTGCGAAACTGCCGCAGTGGCCGGTCTTTCCGGCCACAGGCACTCGGTTCGTCGCATGCTTTGTTGCGTCGCGGCACGTTCCATGATTCCTTTCTGAACATGGCGCGAATGCTGCGTTAAGGCTCGTGAAAATCACCCTGGCGCACGTTCGGCACGGTTGGACGATGGTGTTCGGCCGACATGGGCGGGGTGACGACATGGGTTCTCGGATGAAACATGCTCAGGGCACGTTGAGCCTGGCGGAGATGAAGGAGTTCGCGAGTTTCAGCGCCGCGACGCAGCGCTACATGCGCCGCTCGCTCGATATCGGGCTGGATCGCGAAGACGCGATGACCCTGTGGTCGCGCGACGTCGTCGAAGCGGCCAGCATCCGGGCGCAGGCACGGCTCTACAACCGCCTACCCGAACTCCGCGCGATGGTGCCCGACGACAGCAGCCTGGATGCGGTCGAGCCGTTCCTGACGCCGCTGATCACGGTCAGCGCGTTCGACCTGGGGCAGGGGCGGCTGACCAGCTTTTCCGCCTATCGCTTCCTTTACGAGCGACTGATCGGCGCGTCGGTCCGGCCGTGGCTGCCCGCCGCGTTCTGCGCGGCGGCGGCGATGCCGCACCTCCATCCCGATCTGCGCCGGCGCCTGCTGCAGTCGATCAGCGAAGCGGCGGCAACCGCCTCGGGCTGGTCGACGCGGCCGCCGGTGTTCTTCCCCGCCTGGGTCGAGAAGGTCGACGCGGCAGCGCTGCCGAACTGAGCCGACGCGGCGACGGCGGCGCCCACCCGTCGCTCCGGCGGCTGCCGGCTATCCGCGCGCGACCGCGTCCAGCGGCTCGGCGGTGACGGGATAGCCCAGGTCATCGTCGATACAGAGATGCGGCACGCCGTCGCGATCCTCGATCCACGGCGTGACCAGCCGCACCGGATGCGCCCGCGCGTCCGCCACCGCGTCGGCATGACTGCCGAAGCGCGCGAGCCGTTCCAGGTTGCGCCGTGTCGGAAAGATGATGCGGGCGCGCCCGGCATCGGCGTCCGCCAATACCCGGCGCGCGCTCGCCCAGAAGACGCGGACCGTCTCGCCGCCATCGGCACTCGGCAGCGGCGCACCTTCCGGTAACCGCGCCAGGAAGAAGTGCGTGTCGAAAATCCGCGTGGGCTTGTGGTCCGGCCGCCAGCGCGCGAACGGTTCCAGCGCTGCGAGGTCCAGCGCAATCCCCGCCGCGCCGAGCAGGTCGGCGAACGGTTCCCCGGCGTGCAGCGCGCGCCTGAGATTGGCGAGCGTCGCCGCGTCCGGACGGGGGCTCAAGGCGACGGCCAGGCCGCATTCCTCGATCGTCTCGCGGATCGCGGCGATCCGCGCCGCGGCCGCCGGCACGGCGTAAGCCGCGGCGAGCGCCTGGTCGCCGGGATCGATCCGTCCGCCAGGGAACACCAGCGCGCCGGCGGCGAACGCCATCGCCGCTCCGCGCTCCAGCATCAGCAGGTCGGGGGGCGCGCCGTCGCTTCTGTCGCGCAGCACCACCAGCGTAGCGGCAGGGATCGGCGCGGAGGGCGAGTCATTCATCGCGCGGGTCTAGGCGCGGCGACGCACCCCGGCAATCTCGGCGCCTTGCGCAGGGTCGGCGAACCCGTTTCGCTCCCGGGCGTTCTGGCGTAAGTCAGCCGGCTGTAGCTGGCTTTGTATTGGCCCTGTGATGCGTCTGACCGCCCTTGAATCCGCGATTGCCGACGGCCGATCGCATGCGCTCCCGCGGGCCCGGTCCCGCGCCGAGCCGACCGCGTGGCAGGCGCTGCTGCTGCTTGGCCTCGCCGCCGTCGCGCTCCGCGCGCCGCAGTTCGGCAATCCCGTGGTGCAGGTCGACGAGCAATTCTACCTGCTGGTCGGCGATCGGATGTGGCACGGCCTGCTGCCTTTCGTCGACATCTGGGATCGCAAGCCGGTCGGCCTGTTCCTGATCTATGGCGCGATCCGTGGCCTGGGTGGCGCCGGCATCCTGCAATATCAGCTGGTCGCGACAGCCTTCGCGATCGCCACCGCGTTCGTCATCAGCCGGATGGCGCGCGCCATTGCGACGCCCTGGGCAGCCATCGCCGCGGGCCTCGTCTACCTCGTCTGGCTCGACATGGCGGGCGGCGACGGCGGCCAATCGCCGGTGTTCTACAACCTGTTCACCGCGCTGGCCGCGGCGATCGCGCTGCGGATCTGGACCAGCCGCGGCGTCACCGGTCGCCGCCTGACGCGCGCCGGCTGCGGCGCGATGCTGCTGATGGGCGTCGCCATCCAGGTGAAGTACACCGCGCTGTTCGAGGGCGTGTTTTTCGGCATGGCGCTGCTGTGGTGCGGCTGGCAGCGCGAGCGGCAGGCCGGGCGCTTCGTCGGCAATGTGGCGCTGTGGGTCGGCTGCGGCTTGCTGCCGACCGCCGCCGCGCTGCTGTTCTATGTCGCGCTGGGCCACGGCGCGCTGTTCTTCAGCGCCAATTTCGAATCCTTCTTCGAGCGCGCCGACGCCGGCGGCGCCACTGCGGTCGGTCGGTTGCTGACCATCGTGCTGGTGATCGCCCCGCTCGCTGCGTTGGCCGTCGCCGGCATGTGGCGACGGGGAGGGCGGATCGACCCGGCCCGGCGCTTCGTCCTGCTGTGGTGCCTCGCCGCGTTCGGCGGTGTGCTGCTGTGCGGCGGCTATTACATCCATTACGCGCTGCCGCTCCTCGTCCCATTCGCGCTCGCCACCGCCCCGGCGCTGGCCTGGCCGCGCTGGGGCTGGCGGTTGGCGCTCGGCCTGCTCATCGCCGGGCTGATCGCCGATGCCGCGATCGTCAGCGGCAATGTGCGCAGCCGCGGCGAGGGCACCGGCGTGCGCGCACTCGTGGGTTTCATCCGTCCGCGCCTCGGTGGCGGCGATCTCTACGTCTATTATGGCGATCCGATCCTCTATTACCTGACCGGCTCGCCGCTGCCGACGCGCTATCCCTTTCCCAGCCACCTGAACCATCGCAACGAGGCGCCGGCGCTCGGCGTCTCGCGCGACGCGGAACTGCGCCGCGTGCTGGCGACGCACCCGCGCTTCATCGTCAGCGCGACGCCGCTGCCGTCCACCGTCGATCCGCGCAGCGTCGCGATCGTGCAGCAGGCGCTGGGTCGCGGATATCGCTTGGTCGCCCAGGTCCAGACCGGCGCGCAGCGCTCGCTGCTCTATCAGGCGATCGCTACGTCGGGCTGAACTCGGGCCGGGCCGTCGGTCAGCCCTTCTCGGCGCTCGTCGGCACGCCGCGCAGATGCGTCCGGCGATCGGCGGGGCTCAGGATCACCGCTTCCTCTTCGTCGATCATCAGCAGCCGCGGCGGCCGGGCCAGCCCCAGGCGGTCGGCCATCTCGCGCTCCGCCTCGCCCAACTCGCGGCAGGCGAAGGCCAGGCGGCGGCGCACCTTGCGCGGGAGGGCGGCAAAGCGTGGCCGGTCGCGCCGCCGGGTGAACAGCCAGTCGACGATGCGCATCGTCACGCCCCCGCCAGGTGGAACGGCAGGATGGTGAACGCAACCGCCTGCAGCAGCAGCGCCAGCAGGATCAGCCGCAACGACCAGGTGCGGTGGCGGGTGCTGATCGCATTGCCCTCCAGATATTGTTCGTACGCCACGGCATAGCTCGCCGCGAGCAGCCGCCGGATGCTCTCGCCGTCGCTTTGCTCCTCGTCGGCCCCGGCGTCGTCGAGCAGGTCGGGCAGGCGCGGCGGCTCGTGATAGACGAACAGCCACTCCGACATCACCACCTGCCATGCGGAAGCGAACAGCGCGACCAGCGCGCCGGCGCCGAGCACCAGGATGGCGAGCGTCGGCAGCTGTTGCCAGCGATCGGCATCGATCCTGATCGCCAGGTTGCCGAACGCGAATACAGTGAACGAGATGGCGGCAACCGGCGTGCTGAGGCTGCCGCGTATCCCCTCCCGGCGGGAGCGCTCGCTCAGGAACAGCGCGCGGGTATGTTCGACGTAGATGGGCGTGACCTGGGCCATCGTTTCCTTCGGGCGGGAGGGGCGACCACCGGACAACGAGGCGCGCCGCCGCTGGTTTCGCGCTATTCGCGATCGCGCGCCGCCGCGAAGCGCTCATATGATATAAAGAATCCTTTATATGTGGCTTGACGTGGGGCGTTGCGCGCGCGATGCAGGGGCGTCGAGGTTCTCCGGCCGGGCGCGTTTCGTGCCGGAGCTAAGACGGGAAGCCGGTGCAAGTCCGGCGCTGCCCCCGCAACTGTAAGCGGTGAGCGGCGGTCCACCATGTCACTGGGGTTCGCGCCCCGGGAAGACGGACCGTCCGCGCCGACCCGCAAGCCAGGAGACCTGCCTTCGGCGCCATAACGTCCACCGGCGGGGTGTCCGGCCTGGTCGCTTGTGCGCGCGGCCGGGTGGTTGCGCCCGCGTGTGTCCGGTCCGGCGCTTCGCCCTCTTCGGGGTTGAAGACATGACTGTTACGATTGCCACCTTGGGCTTCCCGCGGATCGGCCCGCGCCGCGAGCTGAAGTTCGCGCTGGAGAAATACTGGTCCGGCAAGACCGGCGAGAAGGAACTGCAGGGCGCTGCCGCGGGCCTGCGCACCGCTGCCTGGGCGCGGCAGAAGGGGCTAGGCGCCGACTGGCTGCCGGCCAACGACTTCTCGCTCTACGATCACGCGCTGGACATGAGCGTGATGCTGGGCGCCATCCCCGAGCGCTATCGGGCGGCGCCGGGCGAGAGCGACCTCGCCACCTATTTCGCCATAGCGCGCGGCACCGCCGGCGCGGAGGGCTGCGGCCATGCGCACGGCGGCGTCACCGCCGGCGAGATGACCAAATGGTTCGACACCAACTATCACTACATCGTGCCCGAACTCGAGCGCGGCACCCGGCTGGCGCTCAACCGCCTGAAGGTCGTCGACGAATTCCGCGAGGCGAAGGCGCACGGCTTCCACACGCGCCCGGTGCTGCTCGGCCCGGTCACCTGGCTGAGCCTGGCCAAGGGGCATGGCGTCGATCCGTTCGACTATCTCGACGAGGTCGTCGGTCTCTATATCGCGATCCTCGGCCAGCTGGCCCAGGCCGGCGCCGAGTGGGTGCAGATCGACGAGCCAATCCTGGTCACCGATCTCAACGGAACGCAGCGCAGCGCCTTCACCCGCGCCTACGCCCGGCTGGCGAAGCAGGGCGTGAAGCTGATGCTCGCCACCTATTTCGGCGGTCTGGAGGACAATTTGTCGCTGGCCGCGGCGCTGCCCGTCGCGGGCCTCCACGTCGATCTGGTCCGCGCGCCGGGGCAGCTCGATGCGCTGCTCAAGGTCGCGCCGAAGACGCTGCTGCTGTCGCTCGGCGTGATCGATGGGCGCAACGTCTGGCGCGCCGATCTCGACGCTTTGCTCGACCGGATCGAGCCGGTCGCGGCGACGCGCGACCTGATCCTGGCGCCGTCCTGCTCGCTGCTCCACGTGCCGGTCGATCTCGCCAGCGAGCCGAAGCTGGACGAGGAGCTGACGCAATGGCTCGCCTTCGCGGTGCAGAAGATCGAGGAGCTGGCGATCCTCAAGGGCGCGCTGAACCATGGCCGCGCCAGCGTGGCGAGCGAACTGGCCGCCTCCACCGCAGCCGCCGAGCGGCGCCGCCAGTCGCCGCGGGTCCATGACGCCGCCGTCGCCGCGCGGTTGACGCAGGTGACGGCGGAGATGCGCGAGCGCCGCTCGCCTTATCCCGAACGCGCCCGCGCGCAGGCGGCGGCGCTCGGCCTTCCCGCCTTTCCCACCACCACGATCGGCTCGTTCCCGCAGACCGCCGAGGTGCGCCACGCCCGCGCCGAGCATCTGCGCGGCGTGATCGACGACGCGGCCTATGACCATTTCCTGCGCGAGGAGACCGAGCGGGCGATCCGCTGGCAGGAGGAGGTCGGGCTCGACATGCTGGTCCATGGCGAGTTCGAGCGGAACGACATGGTGCAGTATTTCGGCGAACAGCTCGCCGGCTTCGCCTTCACCTCCAGCGGTTGGGTGCAAAGCTATGGCTCGCGCTGCGTGCGGCCGCCGATCCTCTACGGCGACGTGTCGCGGCCCAGGGCGATGACGGTCGACTGGTGGCGCTATGCGCAGTCGCTGACCGATCGACCGGTCAAGGGCATGCTGACCGGGCCGGTGACGATCCTGAACTGGTCGTTCGTGCGCGACGATCAGCCGCGCGAGGCGTCCTGCCGGCAAATCGCGCTGGCGATCCGCGACGAGGTCGCCGACCTGGAAGCGGCGGGGTGCAAGGCGATCCAGATCGACGAGGCGGCGCTGCGCGAGGGGCTGCCGCTGCGCCGCCGCGACTGGCAGCATTATCTCGACTGGGCGGTCGACTGCTTCCGGCTGTCGGCGGCGGTCGCGGCCGACACGACGCAGATCCACACGCACATGTGCTATTCGGAGTTCAACCAGATCCTGCCGTCGATCGGCGCGATGGATACCGACGTAATCTCGATCGAGACCGCGCGATCGCAGATGGAGCTGTTGGAAGGCTTCGCCCGCTATCGCTACCCCAGCGCGATCGGGCCGGGTGTGTACGACATCCATGCCCCGCGCGTGCCGGGCGCGGACGAAATGGCCGGGCTGATCCGCCTCGCCCAGATCCACCTGCGTCCCGATCAGCTGTGGGTGAACCCCGATTGCGGGCTGAAGACGCGCCGCTGGGAAGAGGTGCGCCCGGCGATCGCCGCCATGATCGCGGCGGCGCGGATGCTGCGCGCCGAACACGACGCGCCCGCGCTGACGGAGGCGTGATCCGATGGCCGGCATCGTCCCGCCGGGGGCGGTGCCGGCCCAATTGCCGTCGGCCGCGCCTCCGGAACATCTCCCACAGCCTCCCCGCCCTAAATCATCATGGGGACTAGGTTCTCCGCCGCGACCGGACTATCTTCGATCAAGCCCTCCGGCATGAAGGGGGCGCAACCAGCGGGACGGTAGAACGACGAGTAATGGAGAGGGCGCGGACCCGATCGGCCGAGACGGCGACGCGCGATGCCGTGCTGACGCGCATGGCGTCGAGCTATCGCGATGCGCTGGGCCGGTTCTTCGCGCGGCGCGTGCGCGAGCCCGCCGACGTGCCCGATCTCGTCCAGGAGGTGTTCCTGCGCCTCAGCCGGCTGCCGGATCCCGCTGCGGTGGAAAAGCCCGAACATTTCCTGTTCGTCACCGCCGCCAATGTGCTGAAGGATCGCGCGCGCCGCGCCGCGGTCCGGGGGCAGGGGCTGCACGATCCGGTGCCCGACGGGGACCTGGCAAGTTCGGAAATTCCCGCCGATCGCGTCTTGGCCAGCAAGGAGGCGATCGATCGCCTGCAGGCGGCGCTCGCCGAGCTGCCCGAAAGACGAAGGGATGTTTTCGTGCTGCGCGTGCTTGAAGGAATGAAGATGGCCGACGTCGCACGCGCGCTGTCGATCTCGACGCGGGCCGCCGAGAAGCATCAGGCCAAGGCGCTGGCGCATGTCGCCGCCGCGCTGGAGGGCTGGCGCGATTTCTGATCCCGCGATCCTTGCCGAAGCGGCCCGCTGGTACGATCGCCTGCGCGATGCGCCGGGCGACAAGCCTGCGTTCGAGGCGTGGCGCGATCGCGACGATCGCCACGCCGCCGCCTATCGGCAGGTCAGCGCCGCGCACGATACCGTCGTGGCACTGGCCGATGAACCGGCCTTGCTGGCGTTGCGCCACCAGACGCTGGCTCGCGCCACGCTCGCGCGCCGCACGCGCTTTCGCGTCGGCGGCCGCACGATCGCCGCAGGCATGTTGCTGTGCGTCGGCGCGCCGCTCGCCGCGCTGGGAATCAAGGCGCTGGTGCCGCCGTCGGTCGAGCGGCCGGTCGGCGAGACGTTCCGCACCGGCATCGGTCAGCGCGCCGACGTAACGCTGCCCGACGGCTCGCGCGTGACGCTGGACACGGCAAGCGGGCTACAGGTGCTGTTCAGCGGCAGCCAGCGCCGGGTGCGGCTGGAGGGGCAGGCGTGGTTCGATCTCAAGCCCTCGGCGACGCCCTTCGTCATCGCCGCCAACGGCATGGAGATGCGCGCCGACAGCGGCACGTTCGATGTCCGTGCCGATCGCGGGCTGGTGCGCGCCTATGCCGTTGCCGGCACGCTGAATCTCGATGGCCGCTCGGCGCAGGGTGGCGGCATCGCGGCGCCGGCGGGGCGGCTGCTGGCGGTGCAGGGCGGCGAGGTGTCGATCAGGAAGCTCGCCGATCCGCTGACCTTCACCGGCTGGCATAGCGGCCTGCTGCAGTTCGACAACGTGCCCGTCATGGCCGCCGCGCAGGAACTCAATCGCTATCGTCGCCGGCCGATTCGCATCGCCGATGGCCGCGTCGCCGACATGCGGATCAGCGGCGCGTTCGAACCGACCGAAAGCCCCGCGTTCGTCGATGCCCTGACGTCGGGCTTCCCGGTCAGCGTCAAGCAGGATGACAAGGCGGGCACCGTCATCGCCGCACGATGACGCCGCGCCGCCGGAAAAAATTTCGCCCGCCGGGTTCGGATTGCCGGACGGCCTGCGTCTTGTCCTGTCGGAAGCATCGCGGATGACGATGCATGGCAGGAGACGGGAGGGGGCATGGCGGTATCAGCGCGGATGGCGCTTCCTGGTACTGGTTGCCCTGGCGGCGGCAACGCCGGTGCGTGCAGCGCCGGCGGTGCGGTTCGACATTCCGTCGACCTCGCTGGCCGAGGCGCTGGCGCTGTTCGCGCGCCAGAGCAAACGACAATTGCTGTTCTCGCCGATCGACGTGCGCGGCCGCCGCGCCACCGCAGTGCATGGCCGCGTCGATCCGGATGCGGCGCTGCGCCAGTTGTTGGCGGGCACCGGCTTTCACCCGCGTCGGGCGCCGGGCGGGGCCTATCTGCTGGTCGAGGACCGCGTGGCTGAGCCCGCTGCCCCGTCACCGGCGCCCGCGCCGTCGCTGCAGCCCGCGCCGCCGCCGCCCGACATCGTCGTGGTCGGCACCGCGGGCGGCGGCAGCCTGCGCCAGGAGGCGGCGTTCGCCGTCACCACCATCAACGCCGACCGTATCGAGCGGCTGGCGCCGGCGAGCACCGCCGACGTGCTGAAGCTGGTGCCGGGGCTGACCGTCGAGACGTCGGGCGGCAAGAACGGCGCCAACATCTTCGTGCGCGGCTATCCCTCGGGCGGCGACGCCGAATATGTCACGTTCCAGACCGACGGCGTGCCGTTCTTCCCGCCGGCGACGCTGTCGTTCCTGGAAAACTCGCAGCTTTATCGTCTCGACGAGACGGTGGCGCAGGTCGAGGCGGTGCGCGGCGGCACCGGATCGTTGTTCGCCTCGGGGCAGCCGGGCGTCACCATCAACCTCGTCCAGCGCGAGGGCGGGCGCACCTTGCAGGCCCTCGCCAAGGCAACCGTGATCGACGACGGGGAGGTGCGCGGCGACGGCTATGTTTCCGGCCCGCTGGGGCCCGACACGCAGTTCCTGGTCGGCGGCTATTACTCGCGTGGGCACGGCATCCGCTCGCCGGGCTATGCCGCCGATCGCGGCGGGCAGGTTACCGCCAACCTGCGCCACGATTTCGCCGACGGCTCGCTGTTCGTCTTCGGCCGCTATCTCCACGATCGCAGCCAGTGGCTGCTGCCAATCCCGGTCGAGCAGCACGGCAGCCATATCGGCGCCTATCCGGGCTTCGATCCGGGCACCGGCACGCTAGCCGGGCCCGACACGCGGCGCGGCACGCTCGACGATGGCGACCGCTACGATCTCGACGACGGGCGCGGCGCGCGGATCGGCAATGTCGGCGGCAATCTGGAACTGCACGTCGCCGACCGCCTCACCGTGCGCGACAAGCTCAGCTGGCTCGGCGGCCATGCCGATACCACCGGGCTCGTCTCCAGCGACGTGCCGCCGCAGACCGCCGCCGCCTATGCCGCCGGGCTCGGCGGCACGATCGCTTCGCTGACGCAGGCGGCGGACGGCACGCCGGTCTCGCCCGACCAGCCGGTGGTCGAAGCGGGCGTGTGGAAGGTGCGCAAGCGCATCGCCGCGTACGTCAACGATGCGACGCTGGAATGGAAAACCGGCCGCCACAAGGCGACCGTCGGCCTCTACACCACGCGCTATTCGTCGCGCGACCATTGGGACACCGGCAACGACCTGCTGCTGACCGCCAGCCCGCACGCCCACCGGCTCGACATGACGCTCGCCGACGGTCGTGTGGTGACGCGCGACGGTTTCACCAGCGGCGCCAGCTTCCGCGTGGACGCCGATTATGTCGGCCGCGACACCGCGCTCTATGCCGTCGACGAGTGGCAGGTCACCGATACGCTGCGCCTCGATGGCGGCCTGCGCTATCAGGACCATCGCGCCGACGGTGAGGTCGAGGGCAGCGCGCCGGCAGGCCCCGATGGCCTCGACGGCAATCCGGCGACGCTCTACGACAATGGCGACGTCGTGCTGACCGACAGCTGGTCGCGCCTCCGTTATCGCCATCACGCCTGGTCCTGGACGCTGGGCGCCAATCGCGATCTCACCAGCCGCCTCTCGGTGTTCGCCCGCTACAGCCGCGGCCACAGCTTCCCGTTCTTCGACAACCTGCGCGACGGCTTCGACGTGGCACCCCGGATCGACACCTATGAAGGCGGCGTGAAGCTCGGCAGCCGGCCGATCAGCCTCTACGCGACGCTGTTCCACAACCGCTTCCACGGCCTCGCCACCACCGTCATCACCAATGGCGCACCGCTCGCCTCGATCGGCGGCGCGCGGGCGACGGGCGTCGAGCTGGAGGGGGAGGCGCGGCCTGCCGCCCATCTGTCGGTGCGCTTCTCGGGCAGCTGGCTCGACGCGCGCTATCACGGCTTCTTCACCGATGGCGGCGCGACCGATCTCTCCGGCAACCGCGTCCAGCGCCAGCCGGAATGGCAATGGCGGCTGACCCCCGCCTATGAAACCAGCATCGCCGGCCGCAGGGCGCGCGCCTCGCTGACGCTGGCGTACATGGGCGCGCGCTTTTCCGACGTGCAGAACCAACAGGTCCTGCCGCATTTTTACACGCTTGACGCTGCAGCCTCGATCGAGCTCACCTCGCGGCTGCGATTGCAGGCGAATGCCACCAATCTGACCGACACGATCGGCCTGACTGAGGGTAATCCGCGCACGCTCGGCGCCCAGCGCGATGGCGCGATCTTCGGCCGCCCCATCCTGGGCCGGTCGGTGCAGATCAGCGCAAGCTACGGATTTTAGACGATGACCTTTCACCAGGCCTCGCCACGCAGCCCACCCTGACCGGCGCCGCCCGGCACCGCTGACCGCTCGACCGGCGAGGCTGCGCTTCGCCGCACGGCGGCGCGCGCTCTAACAACGACAACAGACCACAGGAAGGAATTGATGATGACCCGTTCGAGAACCGCCGCCGCGCTGATCGCGCTGCTGTCGGGCAGCGCGCTCGCCGCGCCGGCCTTCGCGCAGGACGATACAGCCGCGCCGACGCCCGCTCCCGCCGCCACGCAACAGCAGACCGGCCCCGCGCCCGACGCCGCGTCGGCCGACCAGCCGAGCTCGCCCGACATCGTCGTCACCGGCACCGCCGACCGCGCCGGCATCCGGAAATTGGACGCGAGCTATTCGATCACCTCGGCCAATCTCGAGCAGATCCGCGAGGCGGCGCCGACTTCGACCGCCGACCTGCTCAAGATCGTGCCCGGCGTGTGGACCGAAAGCTCGGGCGGCCAGACCGGCGCCAACGTGTTCATCCGCGGCTTCCCGTCGACCGGAGACGCGCCGTTCCTCACCGTCGAGATGAACGGCTCACCAATCATCGCGCCGTCGTCGCTGTCGTTCCTCGAAGACAGCTCGGTCTTCCGGCTCGACGACACGATCCAGCGGGTCGAGGTGCTGCGCGGCGGCCCCAGCCCGATCTTCTCCAACGGCCAGCCCGGCGCGACGGTCAATTTCATCCTGAAGCAGGGCACACAGACCCCGCATCTCAGCCTGCGCGCGACCTACGGCACCGAGGGGCAGTACCGCGGCGATTTCGTCGCCCAGGGCCCGATTGACGACAGCACCACCTACATGGTCGGCGGCTTTTATCGCTACAGCAAGGGGCTGAGCCACACCGGCTTCACCGGCGATCTCGGCGGTCAGATCACCGCCAACCTGACGCACAAGTTCGCCGATGGGGAAGTCAGCGTCTACGGCCGCTATCTCGACGACAAGAACGCCTTCTACACCCCGATGCCGCTGATCGAGGACGCCAAGGGCAAGTTCCACACGTTCGACGGCTTCGACGCGCGGACGGACACGTTGGTCGGCCGCGAGATCGAGCATACGCAGATCGAGGTCGGCCCCAGCATCAACGGCGGGCCGACGCAGAAGACCGACGTCGACCTGTCGAAGGGGCGCGGCGCCAAGATCTACACGTTCGGCAGCACCTTCAACTACGATTTCGGCGCCTTCCAGGTGCAGAACAACATGAACTTCTCGGATGGTGACGCCAACACCTTCGCGCTGTTCACTGGCGACAATCCGCAGACCGTATCCCAATATCTGAACGGCCGGCCGGGCACCGTCACTTATGCCGACAGCGGGGCGGCGCTGGCGCCGGACCAGATGACCATCCAGGGCGGCATCTGGGCGGTCCGCAAGCACATCCGCAGCTTCACCGACGAACTGAAACTGTCGAAGGAGATCTTCGCCGGCAACACGCTGACGCTGGGCGGCTATTATTCCAACGTCCGCGACCACGACCGCTGGAACCTCGGCAACAATATCCTGCTGGCGCTCGAGCCGCAGGCGCGCGTGCTCAATGCCACGCTCGCCAACGGCACGATCCTGACGCGCGACGGTTTCACCAGCGGCAACAGCTATGACGTCAACGCGCGTTACCGCAGCAACCATGTCGCCGGCTACGTCACCGACGAATGGAAGCTCGGCGCCTTCCGCATCGACGGCGGCGTCCGGGTCGAGCGGGTCAGGCTGCATACCGTGTTCGAGAACAGCTCGACCGGCGACCTCGATGGCAATCCGCTCACCGCGTACAACAACAACGCGACCTATCTGAACGGCACCTACACCACTGCCAGCTACCACAAGACGCAGGTGTCGTGGACGGCGGGCGCGCTCTACGCCTTCACGCCGAATTTCAACGTCTTCGTCCGCGCCAACAGCGGTGCGTTGCTGCCGCAGTTCGACGATCTGCGCGGCAACCTCTCGTCGTTGCAGGACATCAAGCCGCAGAAGGTGAAGCAATATGAGGTCGGCCTGAAGACCTCGACCGGTCTCTACGATCTCTACCTGACCGGCTTCTACAACCGCTTCCACAACCTGTTCTTCCAGGACATCCAGGTGATCAACGGCGTGGAGCAGAACGTCACCGCGTTCGGCGGCTCGCGCGCCTACGGCCTGGAGTTCGACGGTGCGGTGCGGCCGATCCGCGGGTTCGAGCTTGCCGCGCATGGCGTGATCCAGGACGGCAAGTTCAAGGATTTCGGCACCAACACGGGGAACGACGTCAATCGCCAGCCGCGGTTCCTGGCGGCGGTGACGCCGTCCTATACGTTCGATACAAGCTGGGGCCAGGCGCGGGTGTTCGCCACCTACACCCATGTCGGCGATCGCTATGCCGATCGCGAGAACCAGCAGAAGCTGGGCAGCTACGACACGCTCGACGTGGGGGCGGCGATCGACATCAACCCCAGCTTCACCATCCAGGCCAATGTGGAGAATGTCACCAACACGCTGGCGCTGACCGAGGGCAACATCCGCACGGTGGGTTCGGCCAACACCAACGGCTATTTCCTCGGCCGGCCGATCTTCGGGCGGCACGCGACGATCACCGCCGCGGTGAAATTCTGATACCTCCCTATCGGCCGGGGCGCGACGACCGCCCCGGCCGGCTTTTTGTTTCCCGACGAGAGGGCAAGGACACGATGACCCCGATTGCGCGCAATGCCTCGATCTTCGCGCTCGCCGCATTGCTCACGCCGCTGGCCCCGTCGCTCGCGCAGTCACCGCAAACCACCGCCGAGCGCGTGCTGCAGGTTTCCGCGCACGCGCAGACGCCGGAAGACGTGTTCGGTCCGCTCTATCGCGCGGTCGAGCTCGCGCATGTCTTCCCCGACAACAAGACCTTCGCCGACATGGTCCCGCGCCAGTCGCCCGACGCGATCATGGCCGCCTATCGCACGCAGCAGCCGAGCGGGAAGCCAGCGCTCGCCGCGTTTGTCGCGCGCTATTTCGTCGCGCAGGATGCGCCGCCGCCGAAGAATATCGGGCTCCACGCGCATATCCGCGCGCTGTGGCCGGTGCTCGCCCGTGCGCCGCTGGCCGTCACCCCCGGATCCTCGGCCATCCAGCTGCCCGAGGCCTATGTCGTGCCCGGCGGCCGGTTCCAGGAGATCTACTACTGGGACACCTATTTCACGATGCTCGGGCTGAAGGTCGACGGTCAGCGCCCGCTGATCGAATCGATGCTCGACGACTTCACCTCGCTGATCGAGCGCTATGGCCACATCCCCAACGGCACGCGCAGCTATTACCTGTCGCGCTCGCAGCCGCCGTTCTACGCGCTGATGCTCGACCTGTCGGCCAACCGCGATCCCGTGGTCGCCAAGCGGCGGCTGGCGGCGTTGCGCACCGAATATGAATATTGGATGGCGGGCAGCAGCTGCCTCGACGCGACCGGCGCCTGCCAGCATGTCGTGCGCATGCCCGACGGCAGCCTGCTCAACCGCTATTGGGATGCGCGCGAAAGCCCGCGCGACGAATCCTATGCCGCCGATATCGCCACCGCCAGGGCCGCGGCGCCGCGACCGGCCGCGCAAGTCTATCGTGACCTCCGCGCGAGCGCCGAGAGCGGCTGGGACTTCGGCTCGCGCTTCCTGAAGGACGGCCGCACGCTGGCGACGATCGACACGACGGAGATCGTGCCGGCCGATCTCAACAGCCTGCTCTGGGCGATGGAGCAGTCGATCGCGCGGCGTTGCGCCGATGCCGGCGACACGGCGTGCGCCGCCGACTTCAAGCAGCGCGCCGAACGGCGGCGGCAGGCGATCGACAAATATCTCTGGGTCGCCGGCGAAGGCCGCTTCGCCGATTGGGACCGCACCACCAGGGCGCCGACGTCGGTCGTGTCGACGGCGACGCTCTATCCGCTGTTCGTCGGCCTCGCGAGCCGGCAGCAGACGCAGGCCGTCGCCAGACTGACCGAGGCGAAGCTGCTCGCGCCCGGCGGCGTCCGCACGACGCTCACCAACACCGGTCAGCAATGGGATGCGCCCAACGGCTGGGCGCCGCTGCAATGGGTCGCGGTCGCCGGCCTCGACCGCTACGGGGAAAAGGCGCTGGCCAAGACGATCGCGACGCGCTGGATCGCTACGGTCGATGCCGTCTACCGCCACACCGGCCGGGTAATCGAGAAATACGACATCGACCATCCCGGCCTCGGCGGGGGCGGCGAATATGCCGTGCAGGACGGCTTCGGCTGGACCAACGGCGTGGTCGCGATGATGATGGCCAAATACGGCCTTACCGACGCCGACCTGCCGCTTGCCGGCGAGGCCGTGCCGGCGGGCTGACGCCGGGCGATCGCCCGGGCCTGCACGCCGGTCCCGTCCTATCGGCCGCTCACTGCTTCTCCGACGTCGCGGCGATCGCCGCGTTCGCCGCCAGGATGTAGGACGACGTGGTGCTGACGGTATATTCGTTCTCGAACCACAGGAACGGCCACTGCGTCTTCAACTCGGGGAAGTCGGGCTTGATGATGATCACGCCCGGCGTCATGCCGCCGGCGACGAAGCTGTAGTCGGCGCGATTGTGGCCATAGCCGATCAGCTTGGAATCGGTGCCGACCGTCGACACCAGCGACAGGTTGTTCGCCGGGTGCCGCCCGAGCATGTAATCCAGCGCGTCGAGCGTGTAATGCGTGTCGACGATCTCCGGAAACGCCTTGTGCAGCAGGTACATGTTCGATCCGAAGGTGGCGACCTGGTTGGACCCCGCCCATGATCCCATCGCGACCGGCACGCCGAACGGGTTCTTGGCGATGTCGTCGTCGACCCTCGCCTTGAACGCCTTGACCGCCGGGATCAACTGCGCGCGATAGTCGGCGCCCATATAGGGGATCGCCCGCACCGCGGCGCCGCCGATCCACTCGAAATGCTGCGCGATCACCGGCAACAGCTGCTTCAGCCTGTCGCGATAGACCGGATCGCCCTTGGTCGTGATCAACAGCTCGATCGTCGCGGCGGCGTCGCTGACCGGCAGCATCTCGCGACTGCCGCGGCCGTCGTCGGCCTCGCCACCGCTGGCGACCTTGGCACGCTGCGCCTGCCACAGCGCCTTGGCGACGCGCAGCGCATCGGCGGCCATTTGCGGATCGCTGTCGTTGAGCACGCGCGAGGCGCCGGCCAACGCGCCCGCCACGACCAGGTCGTTGGCCGGCAGGTCGGTGGTGAACGCCCACCGGTCGTCGGGCTTGCCCGAAGCATCCCCGCTGGTCTCCAGCTTGCCGAGCTTCGGATCATAGACCTTGCCGTCGGTCTGCGACGCGGCGTCGCCCAGATGGGTATATTGCTCCAGCGTCGGCGACACGATGCCGACGATGGCATGGCCGAACGCCTTGTACTGCGCGAGCAGCTGCATCGTGCCGTGGCGGATCTGCTGCAGCGAATCCTGCACCCCGTCGGGCTTGCGGATCTGGACGTAGCGTGCCGGCTCGTCGATCGTCGTCTCGTCCCAGTTGAGCCCGAACAGCTCGCGGCCCCAGACGAGGTCGCGGATCACGAACGCGTTGCTCGGCGTCTGGATGTCGTAATCGCCGGCGTCCTGCCAGCCGCCGACGTTCAGCCCTGGAATGTGCTCGCCCGCCTTGAACGGCGAATCGAGGTTCGGGCCCATGTGATAGCCGTCGAAATGGACGATGTTGGGCGGCGCCTGGCGCGCATCGTCGAGGTGGGAGGTGCCCTGCCAGATGCGATATTGCTCGCGCACGCGCATGTGATCCATCTGCTCGGCGAGATAGGTGTCGAGCGACGTCTGCCAGATGTGATCATAGGCATCGGGCGAGATGCGGAACGGATGCGTGGTGTGCCCGGCATAGGAGATGGCGTAGAGCCCGGGATCGCGCACGCCGGAGAAGTCGAACGTCGCGTAATCGTAGCGCAGCCATTTGCCCCATGGCTTGATCTTCTGCGTCAGCACCGGTTGCTCGGTGCCGTCGGCGCCCAGCTTGACCAGCGTCGCTTCGGCGGGCGCGGTGAAGTGCGGATCGAGCTCGATCACCGCCACCTTGCTGCGATCGGGCGTATAGCCCGCCTGGTCATAGGAGACGACCGGCTGGCGCACCCAATCCTTGATGACGTGCGGACGGACGTGCCACACCACCGCATCGGTAGTCGCGCCGGGGCGGATCAGCGAGCGCACCACGAACCAGCCGTTCTGCGCCCGGTTGCGGGCATCGTAGAGCGCCAGCGGCCCTGCGTCGGAGGTGATGGTGACGCGCGTTTCCGGGTCCTCCGGCGACAGCGTGATCGATTTGCCCCCTGATGCCAGCGGCTGCGGATCGCCCGATCCGTCGGTCGCCATCACGCCGTTCGCGTCACGCGGGAACAGCCCCGGCGCGCCGTCCAGGTAATAGGTCTTGCCGAAATAGGCGGTCGGCAGGAAATCCATGTTGAACCCCGCCTTGCCGGCAAGGCTGGCCGGCAGCGGCTGCGCGAGATCGACCGCGATGCGATAGCCGCCCGGTTCGGCGGTCACCTTGACGTGATAGTCCAGGCCGGCATCCTTGTAGGCCGAATGGACCACCACCTGATTGGGCGCCGATCCCAGCGTGCGGTCGACGAAGGCGGGCACCGGGTTCCACTGTTCGGGGGTCGGGTTCAGCCGGACGTCGCCATCTGCGGCGATCCGGCGGCCGTGCAGGATCATCTGGATGCCGCCGTTCTTCTCGTCGAAGAAGATCGGGCTGAACTGGTTCTGGTCGATGACGACCGTCAGGCCCTGCTCCTCCAGCGTCTGCGCCGGCGTAACGGTCAGTCCCCGATCATCCGCGGCGTGCGCCGCCGTTACCGCACACGCCGTCGTCAACAGCGCGATCATCGTCCGCTTGCGCATCATTACCTCTCCCTGTTTATTCTGGTATCGCTATCATCAGACATTATCGGGGTGATCCCACGCGATCAATGGCTTCTTGGCTGCTGGCAATCGCTGCGCGCCCCGGTAGGTTGAGAGACAGGACGACCGGAGAGAGGCTGGGCCAGGTCCAGCGCATTGGCCGGACAAAACGGGCCGACGATGGACCGGGCGAGGAGAGGGGATCGACATGACCGACATCACGCGACGCGACCTTACCGCCACCGCCTTGCTGCTGGGCACACTGGCCGCGGCGGGCGGCGGCACGCGGGCGCTGGCGCAATCGCCGGCCCCGCCGATGATGTCGGACGAGGAACTGCTCGCCCACGTAAATCCCGAACTGCGCGATGCCGCGCGCGTGGCGCTCGGCTGGCGCAAGGGGCCGCCGTTGTCCGAGACCTATCGCTCGATCCGGCAGCAGGCGGGGCCGGCGCCCAAGCTGCTCGCCGACGTGCCGGTCACGTCGCACACCATCGCCGCGGGTGCCGGCATTCCCGACGTCACGATCTACGTGATCAATGCCGGCGGTGAGCGGCGACCGGCGATCCTCCACACCCATGGCGGCGGCTTCGTGCTGGGCCGCGCGCGCGACGAAATCCCCGCCAAGCAGCAGATCGCCAAGGCGCTGGGCTGCGTCATCGTGACGGTCGACTACGCGCTGGCGCCGGAGGCGACCTATCGCGTGTCGGTGCCGCAGAATTACGCCGCGCTCAAATGGCTCCACGACCATGCCGACACGCTCGGCGTCGACCGCCAGCGCATCGCGGTGATGGGCGAAAGCGCCGGCGGCGGCCACGCCGCGCTGCTGGCCATCGTCGCGCGCGATCGCGGCGAGGTGCCGCTCGCCTTCCAGTGCCTCGTCTATCCGATGCTCGACGATCGTACCGGCAGCACGGTCGGGCCGCGGCCGCCGATCGGCGCGATGGCATGGGACGTGCCCGCCAATGTATTCGGCTGGCGGTCGTTCCTGGGCCAGGCGCCGGGCACCGCCGGCGTGCCGCCGGCGGCGGTGCCGGCACGCACCGCGAGCCTCGCCGGGCTGCCGCCCGCGTTCATTGGCGTCGGCTCGATCGACCTGTTCGTCGATGAGGACATCGTCTACGCGCGCCGCCTGATCGATGCCGGCATCGCCACCGAGCTGCACATCGTGCCGGGCGCCTTCCACGGCTTCGACGGCGCCGCCGCCGAGGCGCCGATTGCGCGCGCGTTCACGCTCGCCAAGATGAACGCGTTGCGCCGCGCCTTCGGCGAGGCACCGGTGCCGGCCTGACGGCTGCTATTCGGGCAGCACCACCGCTTTCGCCGTCGCGAAGGTGGTGGACTGACCGGCAACGCCGGCGCCCGGCTGGCCCGAACCGACGGTGACGCGATAGCTGCCCGGCATCACCTCGCGCGTGCCGTCGGCGGTGACCGCACTCAGATCGCGCGGTGACAGGTCGAATGTCACCTGCCGCGCTTCGCCCGGAGCGAGGTGGAGGCGCTGGAAACCCCGCAGCGCGACCTGCGGCGCGCCCGCCACATCGGGGAAGTTGAGATAGAGCTGGGCCACCTCGTCGCCCGGCCGGGCCCCGGTGTTGCGCACCGTAGTCGCGACGCGCAGCCCCTGTTCGGCGCCGCCGGCCGCTGGGGTGAGCGTCAGGGGCCCGTACGCGAAGTTGGTGTAGCTGAGGCCATAGCCGAACGGATAGACCGGCTTGCCCTTGAAATAGCGATAGGTGCGTCCCGCCATCGCATAATCATCGAACGGCGGCAGGTCGTCGACGCTGCGGTAGAAGGTGAGCGGCAGGCGCCCGCCCGGATCGGCCTTGCCGGCCAGGACGTTGGCGACTGCCACGCCGCCCTGCTCGCCGGGATACCAGGCCTCCAGGATCGCCGCGGCATTGTCCTTCTCCCACGACAGGTCCATCGGGCTGCCGTTCATCATCACCACGATCACCGGCTTGCCGGTCGCCTTGGCGGCTTTCAGATAGGCCATCTGGTCGGCGGGAAGCGCCAGGTTGGTCTTGTCGCCGCCGGAAAAGCCGGGCGCCTTCAGCTTGCTTTCCTCGCCCTCGATGTCGGAGGTGAGGCCGACCACCGCGACGATCGCGTCGACACCGGCGGCGGCCCGCTGCAGCGCCGCGTCGGGATCGGTGGATATGCGCTTCCACGTCAGACCGACGTTGCCCGTCGCCTCGATGCGGATCGGGTAGCGATGGCCTTGTTGCAGCGTCACCGTCTTCAGCGTCGGCAGGTCGTTATATTGCGCATCGCGGCGGTCGGCGATCATCGCGCCGTCGAACGTCAGCGTCCCGCCGGTGCCGTCGAGCCCCAGCCGATAGGTGCCGCTTTCCTTGGGAACGAGGAACCCGGTCTTGATCGTACGGGTCTTGCTGGGCGCCTTTGCATCGGGTTGGGTGGCGGTGGCGAGACCCGGCTTGCCGGCAGCGCTGGTGAGCGCCGTCTCGGGCACCGGATCGCCATCGGTCATCGATTCGCCGAACGGGACGTGTGTCAGCGTGTCGCCCGGCAGCACGCGGCGCAGGCCGTCGAGCACCGATACCGGCGCCACCGACTGCGGCGACGAGTAATTGCCGCGCAGCACGCGCACCGCATCGGCCAGCGGACCGACCACGGCGAGCTTCATGCCCGGCTTCAGCGGCAGGATGCCGTCGTTCTTGAGCAGCACCAGGCTTTCTTCGGCCGCGGTCAGCGCGAGTTGCGTGTGCGCCGGCGTGCCGATCGCCGACGGCGGCACCGCCGCCGCCGCGCCGGTCAGGCCGGGCAGGTCGCCGGTGCGATAGCGCGCGGAAAACAGCAGCGTCAGCGCATGATCAATGTCACCGACGCTGATCAGCCCGCGCTTCAACGCCTCGCGATAGCGATCGGTCAGCCCCGTCTCGCCCCGCAGCGTGCCGGTGTTGCACTCATTGTCGACGCCGCCGTGGATCGCCGCGGCGACCGCCGTGGCATCGTCGGGCGCGTAATGATGCGTGCGGCCGATATCGGTCACCGCATCGCAATCGGACACGACATAGCCCTGGAAACCCCAAGCGCCGCCCAGATAATGCTTCAGCAGCATGTCGTTGGCGCAGGCCGGCTGGCCGTCGATGCGGTTATAGGCGCACATGATCGACTGCGCCTTGGCCTCGGTGATCGCGGCGCGGAACGCGGGCAGATAGGTGTCGACCAGATCGTGCGGCGAGACGAACACGTCGGCGACGTGGCGCGTCGATTCGGGGCCGCTGTGCACGTCGAAATGCTTTGGGGTGGCGATCACCTGCGGCAGGTCGGGGTCGCTACCCTGCAGCCCGGTGATGAACGCGAGGCCCATGGTCGCGGTCAGGAACGGGTCCTCGCCATAGGTCTCCTGGCCGCGGCCCCAGCGCGGATCGCGGAAGATGTTGATGTTGGGCGACCAGCTGTCGAGCCCGCCCTGCATATTCTCCACCTTGCCGCTCTGCCGCTGCAGGGTGTGCAGCGCGCGCACTTCCTGGCTGATCGTCGTGGCAACGCGGTGGACCAGCGGCGCGTCGAAGCTGGCGCCCAGCCCGATCGGCTCCGGGAAGTTGGTGGTCGGCACCGGCCCCAGCGCCCCGTGCAGCGATTCGGTCCACCAATTGTAGGCAGGGATGTCGAGCCGCGGGATCGCCGGGGCATGGTTGAGCAATTGCCCCAGCTTCTCGTCGAGCGTCATGCGCGCGACCAGCTTCGCCGCCATGTCGCGCGCCTCGACGCGCACGGGGGAGGGGCCGTCGTTCTGCTGCTGCGCGGGCGCTGGCGACGCGGTGAGACCCAGAACGATTGCCGCCAGCGAAACACGACACAGGACAGATCGACGCATCATTTCCCCCTCCGTTGAGCTGCGGCTCAGGAGACCGCAATTACTCGTACAATATAAGGCGGGCGGATCGATGCAAGCCGCTATCGACGGGGCTGCGGCGCGAGCCCCGGATCAGCCGCCGCGCAGCTGCTGCATGATCATCGCCCGCAGCCGGCGGTAATTGCCGTCCTGCAACGGCCCCAGCACGCCGTGCTTTTCGTCCGGCAAATGAGCAAGCGGGTGGCCGGCGGGCCGGAACACATAATGGTCGAAGAACGCGCGCCACGCGGCGCGCTCGGCCGCGGGTCGCTCGGCGATGGCGATCATCGCCAGCAGCATGGTGGTGAACGGCGCGTCCGGGCCGGCGGCGAACCCGTCCCACCAGTAATTGACCAGCAGGTTCGCCGGTCCCTGCGCCTCCACCTGATGCCACCATAATTTGGGCAGATAGAGCGCGTCGCCGGGGACCAGGTCGGCGACCAGCGCCTGGTCGCGGATCGCTTCGAAGCGCGGATAGCGGGGATCGCCGGGCGCGCTGCCGACCGCCAGCCCGACCGGCTGTCCGGCCATCGTGTGATCGAGCGGCCCGACGTACAGGTTGCCGATCGCCTCGGGCGGGTAGAGCGTGAAGCGGCGGCTGCCGCGCACCACACAGGCCAGATTGTCGAACGTGTCGAAATGGCAGGCGACGGTCGAGGCGTTGCCGATCCAGATGCGCGGCTCGATCGCGGGATCGATGAGCGGCGTTGCGTTCTCGGCGGCGAACCCCGGCACCACCGCGCTCGCCGGCAGCGAGCCCATGTAGACCGACGGCAGCGCCGCATCATCGGCGGCCGCGCCGATGCGGGAGAGCGTCTCGCGCAGCGTCAGCGTCTCGCGCGCGAAGTTGAAGCCGGCAAGATCGTCGTCATAGAAATAGCGGCCGGCAATCGCGCGATCGCCGACGAACACCTGTGCCGCCGCGCCGACGTCGAACCGCGTCAGATACTGCGCCAGCTCGGGCCACGATTGCGCGGCTGCCCGGGTCGCCGGCCATCCGGCGCAGAGCCCGCGCAGCACCACCGGCTGGCACGGCTCGGCAACCTCGCGTCGAAAGCTGTCGGCATCGCCGATCGCCGCGGCCGGGATGTCGCGAGGCGCGCCAGCGGTCATGTCAGGCGAGCGCCAGCAAGCGGTTCCGCCGCCCGGCCAGCACCGGTATCTGCTTCAGCGAACCGGCCGTCAGATAGGCGAGCTGCAGGTGCCCGCTGCGGAACAGCGCCAGCGCCGCCGGGTCGTCAAGCTCGTGCAGCGCGTCCAGGCTGACGGTGTAGACGCCGGCGAGGGTGATCTGCTCGCCATCGTCGAACCGCATCGAAACGTCGAGCGCCTCGATCGCCCGCACCTTCAGCAGCGCATCGATGAAGGCGTCGGTCTCCGCCAGCCCCACCTTCAGCCGACCAAGCGCATGCTGCACTTCGCGCAGCGCATCGCTGGGGTGGCCGTCATCCTCGAACATCGCGGCGCCGGCGCGGAAGCGGGGATGTCGCGGATCGATGGCGATATCAGGGCCGGCGACGAAGAACCCTTCGCGCACTGCGTCGAGCGGCCGGAATCCCGCCGCGCCCAAATCCTCGTCGGCCAGCAGGTTTTCACCCGGAACGAAGCCCAGCATTGCGCCGACATAAAACCGCCCGTCCTCGGGATTCTTGCTGAACACCACCGGGCAATGCGCCGCCGCAGACGCGATTTCGCCGGCGACGATCCGCACGAAATGCTGCGCGCCGATCTGCGCCGGCGCAAGGCGCAAATCGCGATGGGCGCCGCTGTTCAGAATCTCCAGGTCACTCGCCATCGCTCGTCATCCTCCCCGCCGTGCCCGGCAAAGCCAGCACATTGCACCCACTTAGCGCAAGCAAATCGGCGCCGCTATTACTCGTACAAAATTCCATTGATAGCGCTATCTTGATTGTGTACGATCCGTGCCAAGCCCGGGACAAGGGCGCGTTCGAACAGGGGAGGTAGGTCGCTTCGGCGACCTCAGCGTTTCTGTGTTCTCCCCGTCGGTGCGCCGCTCTCGGCTTCAAAGAGAGTTGGCACGGCAGTCTGCCGGCCAGCGATAACGATTGGGGAGAGTGGGGAATGAAAAACAGCACCACACGACATCCGTTTGGCCCGTCGCGACAATCGGCGCGCTACCGGCGCCTGTTGCTGGGCAGCGTTTCGGGACTGATCGGGCTCGGCATCGCCGCCACGCCCGCCTTGGCGAGCCCGGCGGCCGCGCCGCACGATCAGCAGGACACCAGCACGCAGCCGAGCTCTACCGAACCGACGGCGTCGCTGCCGGCCAATCCGGCGGCGCAGACCGACGCGCCGCTGGGCGGCACGGCGCAGAACCAGCCGGCCGACATCATCGTCACCGGCATCATCGGCTCCTTGCAGCGCAACCTGGATGCCAAGCGTGAGGCGCCCGGCGTCGTCGACGTGATCTCGTCCGAGGACATCGGCAAGTTCCCCGATTCGAACGTCGCCGCGTCGCTGCAGCGGCTGCCCGGCGTCTCGATCCAGCGCAACGGCCCGCGCGGCGAAGCGACCGGCATCACCGTGCGCGGCTTCGGCGGCGACTTCAACACGACGCTGGTCGACGGGCGACGTCTGTCCACCGCGACCGGCGGCCGCTCGATCGACTTCAGCACCGTCGGCTCCGAATTCATCGGCAGCCTGGCGGTGCTGAAGACCCCCGATGTCTCGCTGACCTCCAGTTCGATCGGCGCGACGCTGAATATCGCCTATCCCAAACCGATGGATCGGCCGGGCCTGCATGTCGCGGCGTCGGCGGCAGGATCGCTGCAGGGTTATGCCGGCAAGATCACGCCGGTCGCGGGCGCGCTGATCAGCGACACCTTTGCCCATGACACGCTCGGCATCCTGGCCGACCTCATCTACACGCGACACGATACGCAGACCAACAACGTCTATGTGCACGGCTGGCCCGGCGGCCATTACGCGCCCTGCCAGCTGGAGGGCAGCACGGCGGCGACCTGCAGCCCGACCAGCGATCCGAACGCGGGCGCCTGGGCTGATCCGGCCAATCGGCAGACGGTCGTCGGCTGGTTCGAACAGCAATATGGCGCGCAGCAATCCTATACCCGTGACGAGCGTGTCGATGCGCGCCTGGCGCTGCAATGGCGCCCGGCGGACAACCTGCTGTTCACCGTCGACGACAATTACTCGAACCAGAAGATCAAGACCGACACCTTCGGCTACGGCATCTGGTTCAACCAGGGCAGCCTGCGCAACGTCGTGCTCGACAAGAACGGCACGACCACCGATTTCACCCAGGCGGGATCGCAGACCGACTTCACCGCGGCGACCGACCGCACCTATCAGCGGACCAACCAGGTCGGCCTCAACGTCAAATGGGACGTCGGCGAGCATTTCCATCTCGAGGCGGACGGCGCCTATGCCAAGAGCGAGCTCGATCCCGACGGCCGCTACAGCACGACCGATGCCGACGTCGGCTATGGCTATTCGATCGGGCCGACGGCGGGCCTGAGGATCGAAGGCGACAGCACCGATCACCTGCCGGTGTTCCACGGCTATGGCCCGAACGGCGATGCCTCGCGGTGGAGCGACACGTCGATCATCGGCTCGCACGTCACGGTCAATCAGGCGCCGCGCAACACCGACACGCTGAAGCAGGCGCGGCTGGCCGCCGAGTGGAAGCAGGACGATCTGACGCTGAAGCTCGGCGGATCGTATCTGGAGGATTCGTTCCACTTCCAGATGTCGGACACCTTCACCAACAACTTCTGGCAGGCCTATGCCGGCTACGGCCCGGCATCGGGCACCGGCGGCGGCGTGGCGCTGCCTTCCAGCCTGTTCCTGGGCAAGGTCAGCACCAACAACTTCATCCCGGGCTATTCCGGCGCGCTGCCGCCCGACCTGATCCGGATCTCGCCCGAGCAATACCAGGCCTATCTGGAAGGCCTCGGCGATCCCTATGCCAAGAACATCCCGGGCTTCAATTACCCGACCGACACGACCAACGGGCTCAACAATTATCACGGCCAGTTGAGCGTCAAGCTCAACCCCAGCAGCATCCAGTTCATCACCGAAAAGACCTGGGCGGCCTATCTGAAGGCGAATTTCGAGACCGACATCGGCGGGATGAGGTTCCACTTCGACGCCGGCGCACGAGAGGAAGTGACGCACGTCACCTCGACCGGCGTCGGGCAGGTGCCGACCGGCATCACCGCCAGCCAGACCGACAAGACGCTGCTGACGGTCGCCTTCTCGCCGGACGTGCAGAACATCTCGACGTCGACCGATTATGCCTATCTGCTGCCCAGCATCGACATGAAGCTGGACCTGACCGATCGGCTCGACATCCGCTTCGACGCGTCACGAACGTTGACGCGGCCGGCACTCAACCTGCTCAACCCGGTGCTCAGCATCCCGAGCGGCGAACGTGTCGGTGCCCTCACCGCGAGCGGCGGCAATCCGTCGCTGAAGCCGTATCTCGCGGACAATTTCGATCTCGCGGCGGAGTGGTTCTATGCCTCCAACTCCTATGCCTCGATCGACTTCTTCCTGAAGAACGTCAGCAACTTCATCGTTCAGGGGACGCAGCGGCAGACGATCGACGGGCTGGTCGATCCATCGACCGGCGCGCTGGCGCAATTCTCGGTCTCGCAACGGATCAACGGGCCGAACGCCACGGTGCGCGGAGTCGAGATCGCGTGGCAGCAGGTGTTCGGGCAGAGCGGCTTCGGCTTCAATGCCAACGCGACGTTCGTCGATACCAACAAGCCCTATGATCCGACCGACATCAGCCAGAGCGGTTTCGCCGTCACGGGTCTTGCGAATTCGGCGAACTTCGTCGGCTTCTACGACAAGAACGGGCTGGAAGCGCGCGTCGCGGTCAATTGGCGCGACGAATATCTGCTGCAGTTCGGGCAGGTGCAGAATACCGGCGCCTTCGGGTCCGAACCGACCTTCGTCAACGCCAACACGCAGGTCGATTTCAGCACCAGCTACCAATTGACCAAGGACGTCAACGTGTTCTTCGACGCGAACAATATCTTCAACGCGGTGCAAAGCACCCATGGTCGCTTCAAGAACCAGTTGCTCGACGTCTACGGCTACGGGCGACGGATCACCGCCGGCGTGCGGTTCCACTTCTGACCCTCCGCCTGCCGGGGATGCCGCCATTGACATCCCCGGCTATTTTGATTGGGTTGAACTATGGCACGGCCGATCCGCAACATCGTGATCGTCGGCGGCGGCACCGCCGGGTGGCTGACCGCGGGGCTGATCGCGGCCAAGCACCGCAGCCGGATGGCGGGCGGCTTCACCGTCACTTTGGTCGAATCGCCGAACACGCCGATCATCGGCGTGGGCGAGGGGACATGGCCGACGCTGCGCACCACGCTGGCCCGGATCGGCGTGTCGGAGACCGATTTCTTCCGCGAATGCGACGCCGCGTTCAAACAGGGCGCGCGCTTCGACCGCTGGACTACCGGTGCGGCGGACGACACTTATTACCACCCGCTGATGCTGCCGCAGAGCTTCGGCCAGATCAATCTCGCGCCGCACTGGCTCGCCGCCGGCGACGACCGCAGCTTCTGCGACGCGGTGAGCCCGCAGGGCGCGCTGTGCGATGCCGGCTTGGCGCCCAAGACGATCGCCACGCCCGAATATGACGCGGTCGCCAACTACGCCTATCACCTCGACGCGGGGAAACTCGGCGCCTTCCTGCAGCGCCATTGCTGCGAGAAGCTGGGCGTGCGCCATGTGCTCGCCGACGTGCGCCATGCGACGCTGGCGGAGGACGGCGACATCCGCAGCATCGTCACCGAACAGGCTGGCGAGATCGCCGGCGACCTGTTCGTCGATTGCACGGGGTTCAGGGCGCTGCTGATCGGCGAAACGCTGGGCGTCGGCTTCCGGGATGCCCGCGACGTGCTGTTCTGCGACCGCGCGCTGGCCGTCCACCTGCCGTATGACAGCGAGGACAGCCCGATCGCGTCGCAGACGCTCTCGACCGCCCAATCGTCGGGCTGGATCTGGGACGTCGGCCTGCCGACGCGGCGCGGGATCGGGCACGTTTATTCCAGCGACCACATCTCGGACGATGACGCCGAACGCGAGTTGCGCGCCTATCTCGGGCCCGCGGGCGAGGGGGTGGCGGTGCGCAAGCTCCGCTTCCGCGCCGGCCATCGCGAGACGTTCTGGAAGCGCAATTGCGTCGCCGTCGGCCTGGCCGCGGGCTTCCTCGAGCCGCTCGAGTCGTCGGCGATCGTGCTGATCGAGCTTTCCGCCAAGCTGATCGCCGAACAGATGCCGGTCTGCCGCGAGGTGATGCATGTCGTCGCCTCGCGTTTCAACGCCACCACGCACTATCGCTGGGGGCGCATCATCGACTTCCTGAAGCTGCACTATGTGCTGACGCAGCGCGACGACAGCGCCTTCTGGCGCGATAATGTGCGGCCGGAGACGATCCCCGATCGGCTGCAGGAACTGCTGCTGCTGTGGCGGTACCAATCGCCGTGGCTGCACGACGAATTCGACCGTGTCGAGGAGGTGTTCCCGGCGGCGAGCTACCAATATGTGCTCTACGGCATGGGCTTCCGCACCGAGGTCGAGCCGGCGTCACTCAGCGACGAGACGCGCAGCGCCGAGCGTGCGATGCGGGAGAATGCGGTCCAGACGCAGCGCCTGCGCGGGGGCCTGCCGCGCCACCGCGACCTGATCCGCAAGATCCGCGAGCACGGGCTTCAGCCGGTCTGAACCCCGCGCTTGGCATGCGGATGCAGGGAGCTTTTTAGCCGCCGCCGCAGCTACTTCGCCGGCTCGAACGCCAGGTTCTTGCTGAAGAACGGCATCACGTCGTCCTGGAACCGATAGGCGACGTTGCTGACGTGGGTGCCCGGATAGATGGTGAAGCTGTTGGCGATGCCATAATCGTCCATCACTTCGTGCAGCGTCTTCGCGTCGAACCGCAGCCCGTCCTGATCGCCGACGTCCATGGCGATCGCCTTGTAGCGCTTCAGATTGCCGGCATATTGGTCGATGAAGGCGAGCGGTGCATTGGCGGTCCATTTCGCCAGCACGTCGGGCTGAACCTTGCCGTCCTTGACCGGCAGGTCGAGATACAGTGGCGGCTTCTTGGGGTCGGGCGACCAGGCGGCAGCGGTCGCCAGCATCGCCTTGGTCATGAACGGCAGGTCGGCGGCGTCCGCGGGGCTTTTCAGCGCCTCCAGCGGCGCGAAGGCGGCCGGATCGATCTGGTCGGCGGGGCGCGGCGACAGGCAGCAGGGGCTCATGATGTACAGCGCGCCGAACACCTCGGGATGCTGCATGCCGATCCGCGTCGCGCCATAGCCGCCCATCGAATGGCCGACGAGGCCCCGGCTCAGCCGATCGGGAATGGTGCGGTAATGCGCGTCGATATAGGCGACGAGGTCGCGGTACACGAACGTCTCGAAATCGCCGACCGTCGGCGAGCGCGAATACATCGACCCGCCGTAGATCGTCTTCGAATCCGGCAGCACCACGATCATGTCGCGCGCGCCCTTCGCGTCGGCGTTCTCGATCGTCTGCGGAACGTGGATCTCCTTGGTCCATTGCTCCGCGCCGATCGAATAGCCGTGCAGCGCGTAGACCACCGGATAGCGCCGGTGCGGGTGGCTGGCATAGCCGGGCGGCAGCATCACCAGCACGTCGCGATCGGCCGCTTCGCCTTCCAGATTGCCGGCGATCGACGGCGCATGCACCTTGATATGCTCGACCGTGACGATGGGCGCGCCGGCGACCGGCGGCGGGCTGTTGGTATCGGCCTGGCCCAGCGCCGGCGTCGCGGCGAGGCAAAGCAGGGTGGCCAGTGCGGCAAGAGTCTTCATCGGGCACCTCCGGCGGGGGCATCGGCCAACGGATATTGGAAGATCGACACCGAAATCGGCGCGACGGTCAGCGTCTTGCCGAGCGGCGCGACGCGTTCCTGGCGGATCGTCACGCCGGGCGGCGCGCCGACGATATTGGCGGCATCGAGGCTCTTTCCGGTCAGCCGCCAGACCTCGCCCGGCCCGCGCGTGGTGCCGCCGGCTAGATCGATCGCGACCGATTGCGGCGACGTCGTCGCATTGACCACGGCAATGGCGAGATGGCGGCGATCGGGCGTCAGCGCCGCGATCATGTCGAGCGGATTGGTCGGGCTGCCCGCCTTCACCTGCGGATGGTCATAGCCGACCGGGTATTTGGGATCGGGCTGCGGCGCGTTGCCGTCCAGCGCGATCGGGATCATCCCCTCGCCGAAATGGTCGCCGTAGAGCTTGAACACCTCGCCGGTCGAATTGAGCACCGCGCCGGTCGGCGTGATGTCCATCGTCGACGACCCCGTGGTGAACGCCGCCATGCGCAGGAAATCGGTGTGCCGCAGCATCTCCTGCAGCACCATGGCATAAGCGAGCGACAGCTTCAGATTGGGTTTGTCGCCGATATAGGCATATTCGTCGATCGACAGGAAAATGTCGTCCGCCTTCATCTTCGGGAAGCGCTGCTGATAGATGCGCCACTCGTCGGCCTTCATCCGCACGTCGTTCGACGGTGAGCGGGCGAATTCCATCAGCGCGTCGGCCGGCGGCGCATCGGGGCGCTGCTCGGCGCGGTCGTACCAATGTTCGCTGATCCCCTCGAAATTGCCCCAGGTTTCGCGCAGCACGCCGCCGGTCCAGTCCTGATCGGTGCCGAACTTGTGCTGGATGCTGGCGAGCGAGGGGTTTTCCTTGGCGTCGCGCGGATGCATCTGGTCGGGCATCGCGCCCGAGGCGATCAGCGTGATCGACGGGTCGACGGCGCGCATCGCCGCGGCGAAGCGGTTATGCTTCTCCATGAAATAGTCCATCTGCGTCTGGCCGATCTGCCACCAGCCATAGGGCTCGTTGCCGATGTTCCAGAACTTCACGCCGTACGGCGTGGGATGGCCGTTGGCGGCGCGCTTGGCGCCCCAGGCGCTGGTCGCCGGCCCGTTGATATAATCGACCTCCTCCGCCGCCGAGTTGGCGTCGCCCAGACCGGCGTTGACGGTGACATAGGGCGCGACGCCGATCAGCCGCGTCAGCGCCATCCACTCGTCCATGCCGAAATCGTTGGCCTGCATCGCGCTCCACGCCTGGTCGTACATCGGCGCGCGCGTATCGCGCGGGCCGATCGCGCCGTGCCAATCCCAGTTCGACAGGAAATTGCCGCCCGGCAGCCGCCAGAAGCCCGAATGCAACGTCTTCAGGATCGCGACCGTGTCGGCGCGCCAGCCATCGATATTGTCGGCCGGCATCAGCGTGACGGTGCCGATGCGGAAGCTGCCGCTGCCGCTGCCGACGATCGCGAACCGCGCGTCGCCGCTGTCGGCCGCGGGGGTGAAGCTGAACGGCACCGTCTGCCAGCGGTCGCCGAGCGCCGGCAGGTCGACTGCCTGGCGATCACCGGCGCCGTCGCCCCAGCTCAACACCGCCTGCACGTGCGCGCCCGGCGTGCCGCGGATCACGACATGGCCGGTGTAGCGCCGCCCCTTGGCGACACCGAGCCCCTGTTGCGCAATGCCGCGCGCGTCGCCGCCGGCCAGCGCCACGGCGACGTCCTGCGCGCCGACATAGGCGCCCTTGGTCACCATGGTCACCGCCGCGGGATCGCCGACGGGCCGCCATTTGCGCAGCGTCATCGGCGGCCGCCCCTCGGCGCTCACCGGCAGCTTTGGATCGTGATCGGCGGTGACGATGGGGAAGTAGAACTTGCGGTCGTCGAGCATCTCGGCCCACAGGCTGCGCGCGACGAGCGGCCCGATCGGCTCGATGAACATGCCATATTCGTAGGGTGATACGGCGCGATGCTGCGCGGTGAGATCCAGCCGGGCGTGGACCGCGGCCGGCGCCGCTGCCCCCGCCGTCCCCGCGATGATCAGTGCCCCCGCCGCCATGGCAATCCGCCACGCGCGCTGCCTTGCTGTCGGCATGCCTCTCCCCCTTTTCGTCATCTCGGGCCTTGCCGTCTGATCGCGGCGCTATCGGTCCGTTATCTCTCGGGTTTATATTTGTAGGAGTTTTGGGGCGAGTCAAGCGCGGCGGCATGAACACGTTCGTTCCGCCCCTCCACCAAAGCGTTGCTACCGTCAGTTCGTCGCCAGCGCTCGCGAGCCTATGAGGTCGCAATCAACCGACGCAAAAGCGACCGAGACAGGGGTCTCGGCCGTTCGCGATTTGGTCGTAATGAAGATTGGTAGTGCGGGCTGGTGGAGCCGGGGGGAATCGAACCCCCGACCTCTGCAGTGCGATTGCAGCGCTCTCCCATCTGAGCTACGGCCCCGCCCGCGGCCCGGCAGCGCCGGGAGGCACGCCTGTAGCGGCACTTTTCCGGCGATGCAACAGCGTGTCGTGCGCGCCCTTCACTTTCCTTCTCGCACCTTGCGCCAGACTGCTCCGCCCCCGCGATGGCGAGCGGCGGCGCTGCGGCTGCGCGCGGGAACATCGCCGTTGCGCTCACGTTGATTCAGGCGAGGGGCGCGGCCGCTCGGATGCCGCGCCACCGTGTGTTTCGCGTGAAGGAGGCGATGCAAGATGGGCTACGAACGATACCCCCGCAATACCGATCCCGAAGGGGATTATTACAACCGCGGCACCGCGCAGGATTACGGCCGCGATTACGGCTCCGGCGCCGACTACAGTTATTCGAGCGCTCGTGAATTCGCCGCGGCCGGCGAACTGGGCGACCGCGGGCGCGGCCGCGGCTATGGCCGGCGCAGCGGCTATGGCGCGCGCGGTTTCGGCGAGCGCTCCTATGGAGAGCGCGACTATGGCGACCGCTTCTCCGGCGATCGCGGCTATTACGGCGGCCGGCCGACCTATGGCGACGATCGGCCCTATCGCGGCAGCTATGCTTCGGAGGGGCACCGCTTCACCGATTATGGTCGCGGGGACCGCGAGGACGATCGCGAGCGGATGCGCCGCCGGGCGCAGCGCGGCTATGGCCGCCCCCCGCAAGGCTATGATTACGGCGAGCGTGACTTCTGGTCGCGCGCCGGCGACGAAGTCCGCTCGTGGTTCGGCGACGAGGAGGCCGAGCGCCGCCGCGAATACGATCAGCGCTACGACGAGCGCGAGGGCGGCCGCTGGGACAGCCCGCGCGGCCAGGATTCGGATTACCACCAATGGCGCCGCCGCCAGATCGACGCGCTCGATCGCGACTATGCCGAATATCGGAACGAGAATCGCGACCAGTTCCACAGCGAGTTCGGCCGCTGGCGCCAGGAGCGGCAGGGCCAGCGCGCTTCGCTGCAGCGGGTCGAGGAACATATGGACGTGGTGGGCTCCGACGGCGGGCATGTCGGTACGGTGGACAAGGTGCGCGGCGACCGCATCATCCTGACCAAGAGCGACCGCGACGCCGGCGGCCATCATCATTCGATCCCGTCGCGCTGGATCGAAACGGTCAGCGACAAGGTGACGATCCGCAAGACCGCCGACGAGGCGCATGCCCATTGGCGCGACGAGGAACGCAACCAGGCGATGTTCGGCGCGGGTGAAGAGGTAGATTATGAGGTCGGCGCCGGTTCCGCCGGCACGCGCAACCTCGATAAGAGCTTCTCCGGCACCTATTGAGCGCTTCGTCGCGGCTGCTTCGGCGGCCGGCAGGCCGAGGGCTCGGGCGGCACCACCGCCCGGGCCCTCGTGCGTAGGCCGCTTGCCAAAAGGGCCTCAGGTCTTTCTTCGCCGTTCCCCGGAACGAGTCCGGGGTGACGGTCCGTTTCGTCGAGGCCTCGCCTCCGTCGGAACCGTCCTTTGGGGCAGCTTGCGTTCGCCCGGCCCTGTGCGAAGATGACGCGATTACAAGGACAGGAGAGGACAGCATGGCGCGCACCTGGACGCTCAAGGAACGACCGCAGGGCCTGCCCGATCGTGACGTGTTCGAGCTGGTCGAGCGCGAACTGCCGCCGGTGAGCGAGGGGCAGGTGCGCGTGCGCAACCGCTGGCTATCGGTCGATCCCTACATGCGCGGCCGGATGAACGACACCAAGAGCTACGTGCCGCCGTTCCGCCTGGGTGAACCGATGGAGGGCGGCGCGATCGGCGAAGTGGTGGAAAGCCGCGCCGACGGCTTCGCGCCCGGCGATCGCGTGCTGCACATGATGGGCTGGCGCGACGAGGCGGTGGTCGACGCCCGCCAGGCGCAGAAGCTGCCCGCGCTCGACGTGCCCGACCAGGCATTCCTTGGGCAGCTCGGCATACCGGGCATGACCGCCTATTTCGGCCTGCTCCACGTCGCCGCGGCGCGGGAGGGCGATACCGTCTTCGTCTCGGCGGCGGCGGGCGCGGTCGGCTCGACGGTAGTGCAGATCGCCAAGGCACGCGGCATGACGGTGATCGGCTCGGCCGGCGGCGGGGACAAATGCGCCTGGGTGCGCACGCTCGGCGCCGACGCGACGATCGATTACAAGCAGCCCGGCATCTCGCTGGTCGACGTGCTGCGGTCGGCGGCGCCCGACGGGATCGACGTCTATTTCGACAATGTCGGCAGCGACCATCTCGATGCCGCGCTGGCGGTGGCCCGGAACAACGCCCGCTTCGCGATGTGCGGGATGATCGACATCTACAACCAGGCGGCGCCGACGACGCTGCGCTATCTCGGCCGCGTGATCCAGGCGCGGCTGCGGCTGCAGGGCTTCATCGTCAGCGATTTCATGCCCCGGATCGGCGAGTTCCAGCGTGCCATGGCCGAACTGCTGAAGGCGGGCAGGCTGCACAGCCAGGAGACGATCCGCGACGGGCTGGAGGCGACACCCGGCGCCTTCCTCGACCTGTTTTCGGGCGGCAACACCGGCAAGATGCTGGTGCGACTCTGATCCCGTTGCATTCTTCTGTTACGACAAGACGAACCAAACGGGATAACAGTGGCCGCCGTTCCTGTCTTCCTGGCGAGGCCGGTCCGGACGCGGGAATGGAAGGGCAAAGGCGGCGAAACCCGCCCGAGCCATCGACCGGCGCGGAGCCATCCGGGAAAATCGGATATCCGTGAATGCACCGGCGAAGGAGCGCCGAGAGCGCGTAGGGGCGTCGTCCTCGAACGGCCAACCATTAAACGCCATCCAGGCCGGAGGAAGTCCGGTAACGGCGCGCCGGCTCCCTCGCCCCTGTAAGTCTCGATGCTTTCTTTGGTGGCACTGCCAACGTCGTCGGGCCCCGGGGTGTCCGTGGCAGGACGCGCCGGTCGATTTTCGCTCGTCTCTCAACGGGCGCGTCCGCGCCCGGCGTCGCCGCGTGCGCCGGCAAAGGCGATTCATCGCGACGAACCACCCCCATACGACCACCCCGGCGAAGGCCGGGTCCAGTTACGGGCGGATCGTTGCTCGGCCCCGGCCTTCGCCGGGCTGACGACCATAAGGCGGTGCCACCCTACAACACCCAGCGGAACGCACGCCGCAGCTCCGCCGCGCCGTCGCGATCATACCAGCGGCCATGCGCGAGGATGACCCGCTCCGGCGCCCAGCCGATCATCGTGCGCGCCGCGTCGCGAACGGCCGCCCGGTGCCGCCGGAAGGTCGCGCGCATGTCGATCGGCGCCTTGCCGTCGGGATCGGCGGCGCCGCTCAACCGCATCATCCAGCGCCAGAAGCGCGACCTGACGCGCGCCGGCTCGAAATTCTCTATGAGGTCGGTCAGGATCGCGGTGCGCGACGGGCGGTGGAGGAAATCCACCTCGGTCAGCACGTCACCCGCCACCACCACTTGCTCGAACACGCCCTGCCACTGCCCCGGCGATTCGGCCGACAGCACCTCGCCGTCGGGCAGCGGCCGCTTGGCCCGCTCGCGCAAGCCGGGCGCCAGCCAGACCGCCGCCTCCGGGAAGCGCGCCGTCCACTCGGGCAGCCACCAGTAATGCAGCGTGTTGGGCGCGATCAGGTGCGCGACCGGGCCCAGCGCCGCCACCGCGTCAAACAGCGCGGCGTCGGGCGCGATCGGCGAATGCACCCACAGCCCGCCGTCGGGCAGCCGGACCACGGTCGTCCGCGTCGAAAACGGCACCTTGAAGCTCAGCCACTCCATCCGGATTTCCGGGCCGTCCACTACCCACACATCCGCCGCGACAGGCTTCAGCACATTCAGCGGCGCATAGGGGACGAACGCGTCGCTCACGCCGCGATGTCGATCGGGCCGGAGAAGGTGTCGCATTTGTTGGGATCGGCCGTCTCGATCCCGCGCTTCAGCCACGCCATGCGTTCCTCCGACGTGCCGTGGGTGAAGCTGTCGGGCATGACGCGGCCCTCCGCCGCCTTCTGCAGCGTGTCGTCGCCGATCGCATGCGCGGCGGTCAGCCCTTCCTGCAGGTCGCCGGGATCCATGCGGTCGCGGTTGATGCCGGCCCACACGCCGGCATAGCAATCCGCCTGCAGTTCCAGACGCACCGACAGGCGGTTGGCTTCGGCCGATCCGGCCTGCCGCATCTCCTGCTCAACCTGATCCGACGTGCCGAGCAGGGTCTGGATGTGATGGCCGAATTCGTGCGCGATCACGTAATCCTGGGCGAAATCGCCGCTCGCGCCATAGCGGTTCTTGAGTTCATCGAAGAAACTGGTGTCGAGATAGATCGACTGGTCGGTCGGGCAATAGAACGGCCCCATCGCCGATTGCGCCGCGCCGCAGCCGGAGGTTCCGTTGCCGCCGTAGAAGATCAGCGTCGGTTGCACGAACCGCTCGCCCGATTGCTGGAACACCGCCGCCCAGGTCTTGTCGGCGGAGCTGAACGCGTCGCACGCGGTCTTGCGATCGGGATTGGCGGCGCAGATCTGCGCGGCGCCGCCGCTGACCGGTGCGCCGGCCTGCTGGGTCGAGGTTTCACTGCCGCCGCCGAGCAGGCCGAGTGGCCGGCCGCCCAGGAAAAATGCCAGCGCCAGCAGCACCACCACGCCGCCGCAGCCGAACCGGCTGAACACGAACGGCAGCAGCTGAAACAGCATGCCGCCACCGCCACCGAGCCCGCCGCCGCGGTTGTTGCCCTCATCGCCGACCTTGATGTTCGGATCGAAATCGTCGAGCCGCATCGCCCATATTCTCCTGTCGCCGCCCGGCCGAAGCCGCAACGCTGCCCAACGCGCACATCGCCGGGAGAGGTCCGGCCATGTTCGATTGGGCCTCCCCGGCGCGCAATGCAAGTTGGTGCGGGCGGCCGCGGCTACCTACTTGATCCTGTTGCAGTGCAGCGCCATCTGGTCGGCGATGGCAGACGTCGAACCCACGGCCGAGTCGCGGCCCGTAGCCAAGCCGCGGCGCCACGCCCGTGCCTTGCCGCTGCCCGATCAGGTCGCCCTCGTCTTGCAGGGCGGTGGTGCCTTGGGCAGCTATCAGGCCGGCGTGATCGACAGTCTTACCGACAGCGGCATTGTCATCGACTGGGTCGCCGGCATCTCGATCGGCGCGGTCAACGCCGCGATCTTCGCCGGCAATCCGCCCGAACGCCGCGTCGAGCGGCTGCGTACCTTCTGGGATACGGTGACGGGTGCGCTGCCCAGCTTTCCGATCTTCCCCAATGATCATCTGCGCGAATGGCTGCACGAATGGTCGGCCAGCTTCGTGCTGGCGACCGGCGTCCCCGGCTTCTTCCAGCCACGCCCGATCTCGCCGCTGCTCGCCGTGCCCGGCACCACGGAGGCGCTCAGCTTTTACGACTCCACACCGCTCATCGAGACGCTGGAAACGCTGGTCGACTGGGACCTGCTCAATGAGGGGCCAGTTCGGCTGTCGGTCGGCGCGGTCGACGTGGAAAGCGGCAACTTCCGCTATTTCGATACCGCGCGCGAGCGGCTCGACGTGCGGCACATCATGGCTTCGGGCGCGCTGCCGCCGGGTTTGCCGGCGGTCGAGATCGACGGGCGGCTGTGGTGGGACGGCGGCCTCGTCTCCAACACGCCGCTCAGCCACGTGCTCGACAACCAGTCGGGCGAGCTGCTGGTGTTTCAGGTCGACCTGTTCTCGGCCGGTGACGAGCGGCCGCATACGATCATGGACGTGATGGCGCGCGAGAAGGAAATCCGCTTCTCCAGCCGTACCCGCCAGGTGACCGACCAGCTGATGCGACTGAGGAAGGAGCGTGAGGCGATCCGCAAGGTGCTCGCCAAGCTGCCCGCTGAACTGAAGGACGATCCCGATGTTCAGGCCCTCGCCGAGCGCGCCGCCGAGCAGCCGGTCAGCCTGGTACACCTGATCTATCGGGCTAACGCCTGGGAAGGCGGCAGCCGCGACTTCGAATTTTCCGCGCGCACGATGCGCGAACATTGGGCCGCCGGGCATGAGGCGGTCAGCGAGACGATGGCCAATGCGCGCCTCGTCGCCCAGAATATCCTCGACGGCAGGACCGCCGCCTTCGATCTCACCCAGCGATAGGAGACACTGATGTTCCTCAAGGGCAAGTCCGCGATCATTACCGGTTCGACCTCCGGCATCGGCCTCGCTTATGCCAAGGCGCTGGCGTCCGAGGGCGCGCAGGTGGTGATCAACGGCTTCGGCGACGCGGCCGAGATCGAGAAGGAGCGCGCCGCGCTGGAGGCGACCAGCGGCAAGGCGCTCTACGACCAGGCGGACATGACCAAGCCCGACGAGATCGCGGCGATGGTCGAGCGTTGCCATGCCGAGCTCGGCGGCCCCGACATCATCATCGCCAATGCCGGGATCCAGCACGTCGCGAAGATCGAGGATTTCCCGCCCGAGAAGTTCGAGGCGATCATCCAGATCAACCTGACCTCGGCCTGGTATCTGATGCGCGCCGCCGTGCCGCACATGAAGGCGGCGAAATGGGGCCGCATCATCTCGACCGCTTCGGCGCACAGCCTAGTCGCCAGCCCCAACAAGTCGGCCTATATCATGGCCAAGCACGGCATCGCCGGGCTGACCAAGACGATCGCGCTGGAAACCGCGACCGACGGCATCACCGTCAACTGCATCTCGCCGGGCTATGTCTGGACGCCGCTGGTCGAAAAGCAGATCCCCGACACCATGTCGTCGCGCGGCCTGACCCGCGAGCAGGTTGTCAACGACGTGCTGCTCGATGCGCAGCCGACCAAGGAGTTCGTGACGCCCGAACAGGTCGCCGGCCTGGCGGTCTATCTCTGCCGCGACGAGGCGAAGTCGATCACCGGCGCCAATCTGTCGATGGATGGCGGCTGGACGGCGGCGTGAGGCGGGCGTTGCCGATCGCCGCTGCAGGGCGTAGCTGGGCGGCATGACACGGCGATCGGCTTTGCTCCTGCTGGCGCTTCCGGGCGTGCTCGCGGGCTGTGCGATGGCCAAGGGGCCGCTGCAGGTGGCCGCGACGCAGCCCGTGCCGGATTGGCATGAGGTCGCCACCGACACCGATCAGCAGCGGCTGCGCGCCTGGCGCGATGCGTGGATGAAGGCGAACGATGCGGTGCGGCAGGCGGGGCAGGGCGCCGCGCTGGATCAGCAGGCGGACCTGTTCAATCCGGACCGCGCGCTCGCCGATCCGGTGCCGCCGCCCGGCGACTATCGCTGCCGGTGGATCAAGCTCGGTTCCGCCGCGCCGAATGTTGCCGCCTACACGGCCTATCCCCCGGTTGCGTGCCGCATCTCGACTGCCGGCAAGCTGGAGCGGCTGCGCGTGCTGGAGGGGCCGCAGCGGCCCAAGGGGTTGATCTTCCCCGACGAACAGGCGCGCGGCGTATTCCTCGGCACGCTGCAACTCGGCGATGAGCAGCGGGCGCTCGATTATGCCAGCGATCGTCAGCGCGACATGGCCGGCTATGTCGAGCGGATCGGCGACGGCCGCTGGCGGCTGGTGCTGCCGCAGCCGCATTTTGAATCGATGTTCGACCTGATCGAGATCACTGCCGCCCCTTGATCGGCACGATCGCCGCGTTCGCGTGGCTTTCCGGGCGGATGTAGATAGACGAGAGGTCGGGCAGCGCCTCGCGTAGCGAGTCCTCGATCTCCTCGATCAGCGTCTCCGCCTCGCCCATGGTCAGGTCGTCGTCGAAATCGACGCTGATCGCGGCGAACACCTCATTCGGTGCGGTATGGATCGTGCGCACGTGGTTCACCCCGACTACCGACGGGTGCGACTGCACGACCTCATGCACGCGCGCGATCACCGCCTCGTCGGCGCGCTCGCCGATCAGCAACCCTTTCGATTCGCGCGCGAGCAGGACGGCGACGCAGCCCAGGATCAGGCCGATGCCGATCGACGCCACGCCGTCGATGCGCGGGTCGTCGAAATAGTGGCTCGCCCAGACGCCGCCCGCCGCGACCGCCAGGCCGGCGAGCGCCGCCGAATCCTCGAACAGCACGATGAACGTCGCGGGGTCCTTCGACCGGCGGACGCCCTGCCACCAGCCGGTATTGCCCTTGTCCGACCGGAACTCGCGGACGGAAACCACCCAGGACGTGCCTTCCATCGCTGCCGAGACGGCGAGAACGATGTAGTTCAACGTCGCGCTTTGCAGTTTCTCCGGCTCGATGATGTGCTGATAGCCTTCGTAGACCGACACGCCGGCGCCGACCGCGAAGATCAGGATGGCGACGACGAAGCTCCAGAAATAGACCTCGCGGCCATAGCCGAACGGATGCTGGTGATCGGGCGGCCGCTTCGACCGGTGCGTGCCGTACAGCATCAGCATCTGGTTGCCGCTGTCGACCACCGAATGGAAACCCTCGGTCAGCATCGACGACGAGCCCGAAATCGCCGCGGCGATGAACTTGGCGACGGCGATGCCCAGATTGGCGGCCAGCGCGGCATAAAGGACCAGGTTGCTCCCCTCGCGCTGCTGTTCCTTCGCCATCGTGCCTCCCTCGCGTGCCCTGCCACAGCGCGGGAGCGGCGCGGTTGTTCCGGTCGAGGGTCTGCAGCGCACGCGTTTGACGCGTGTTTGACCAGGGAACTTGAAATCGTGAAGATCGGCAACTCCGTCGGAGTGGTGCTGCCCAAAGAGGTTAGGGCCCGGTTGCGCGTCGATCGTGGCGACAAGCGGTTCCTGGGCGAGGCGCCGGGCGGTTATACGCTCAGCGCCACCGATCCCGATTTCGTGGAGGCGATGACGACTGCCGAGGGGATCATGCGCGAAGACCGTGATATCTTGGCCGTGCTGGCGCGGTGAACGACGCGGTCGAGCCACGCTTCATCGGCGTCGATGTCGCGCGGGCGGTGCATGATCGGCAGCTTGCTGAGCACGGCGGCCTGGCAGGGGTTAAGGATGACCGCCTGCTCGAGTCGGCGATGAGCCGCGCGCTCAACAAGCTCGGCGATGGCGAGCGCGACCTGTGCGCGCTGGCGGCGGCGGATGCGTTCGGCATTGCGCGCAATCGTCCGTTCGCTGATGGCAACAAGCGGACCGCGTGGGTGATGGCGCGGCTGTTCCTGAAGCTCAACACTGTCGAGATCGCCTTCGACAAGGCGAACGCGATCCGCACCATGCTCGCGCTGGCGAGCGGAGACCTGGCGGAAGAGTCGGTCGCCGACTGGTTCCGCAGCCACATCGTCGCCCGCTGACCGGGGAACGCCCGCCGGCATCGCTGCCGACGGACGCCCTTCCTCCCCAGGAACTTGGTCAGCCCAGCCGGCCGAGCCGGTGGTACAGGTTGGAGAATTTGGACGAACGAGGATCGTCGGCGATCCGCTTGACGTAATCGGCGACCGCTTCCCGGATCAGCGCGAAGTCCTCGGTCGAGAAGACGGCGCGGCTGCGCTGCGGTTGATCGGGCATCATGCGTCTCCTTCAGGCAGCTTGACGGGTGAACTGGTCGGCCTCTGTCGATTCGGCGAGCGCCGCGGTCGAGCTGGCGCCGCCGGCGATCGCCTGCGCCACGCGGTCGAAATAGCCGGTGCCGACCTCGCGCTGGTGGCGCGTCGCGGTATAGCCATCGGGCTCGCTCGCGAACTCGGCCTGCTGCAGCTCCGAATAGGCCGCCATGCCGCGATCGCGATAGCCGCGCGCCAGCTCGAACATGCCGTGGTTGAGGCTGTGGAACCCCGCCAGCGTCACGAACTGGAACTTGTAGCCCATCGCGCCCAGCTCGCGCTGGAACCGCGCGATGTCGTCCCGGTCGAGGTTGGCCTGCCAGTTGAAGCTGGGCGAGCAATTGTACGCCAGCATCTTGTCGGGATGCTCGTCCCGGATCGCCTCGGCGAAGCGGCGGGCATCGGCCAGGTTGGGCTTCGAGGTTTCCCACCACAACAGGTCGGCATGCGCCGCAAACGCCAGCCCGCGCTTGATGCAATGGTCGACACCCGTACCCGGCTTCAACCGGAAAAAGCCCTCGGCCGTGCGCTCCCCGGTCAGGAACTCATGATCGCGCTCGTCGACGTCGGAGGTGATCAGCTTCGCCGACTCGGCGTCGGTGCGGGCGATCAGCACCGTCGGCACGCCCGAGACGTCCGCCGCCAGCCGCGCGGCGTCGAGGTTGCGAACGTGCGCCGCCGTCGGGATCAGCACCTTGCCGCCCAGGTGCCCGCATTTCTTCTCCGCGGCGAGTTGGTCCTCGAAATGAACCCCGGCGGCGCCGGCGGCAATATAGGCCTTCATGATCTCGAAGCAGTTGAGCGGGCCGCCGAATCCCGCCTCGGCATCGGCGACGATCGGTGCGAACCAGTCGCGCTGGGCGCCGCCTTCGGCATGCTCGATCTGGTCGGCGCGCTGCAGCGCATTGTTGATCCGCCGACACAGCTCCGGCCCGGCATTGGCGGGATAGAGCGACTGGTCGGGATACATCGCGCCGGCGGTGTTGGCGTCGGCGGCGACCTGCCAGCCGGAAAGATAGATCGCCTTCAATCCGGCGCGCACCATCTGCATCGCCTGATTGCCGCTCAGTGCGCCCAGCGCGGGGACAAAATCCTCCGCGCGCAGCAGCGACCACAGACGGTCCGCGCCGCGTCGCGCCAGGCTGTGCTCGATCGCCAGTGAGCCGCGCAATGCGGCGACCTCCGCGGGCGCAAAGGGGCGCATGACGCCGTCGAACCGGCCGGGCGGGGCGGGGACAAGATCATCGAACGTCATTGTCGCATCCTTTACAATGTGCGGCCGAGTTGCCGGCGGCGTTCGCAGTGGAATGCGTGGAGCAGATCGCGGGGAACAGCAGAAATCGCGCCAACTGCAGGTCGTGCCGTCGCGAACTATGCCTTCGGTCTTGTCAAATTGTGAAGATGTGACAGACTGGCTGGGGAGGAGGATCGGAATGGTGGTCGTTGGAGTATCTGCTTGGCTTCGGACGCTGAAGTCCTTCGGGCCGACCGTCGTTCGCGAAGACCGCTGGCCCGCCGCGGTGAGCCGCCAGTGACCGCGCGCAAGCTCTTCGCCGGCCATGCGGTCCGCCGGCTGCGGCGGCAGGCGGGGCTGACGCAGGCGGCGATGGCCGAGACGCTGGACATCTCGCCGAGCTACCTCAACCTCGTCGAACGTAACCAGCGGCCGTTGTCGGCAACACTGCTGCTGCGCCTTTCCGAGAGGTTCGACTTCGATCCGCGCACGCTGGCCGCCGACGAACCCGGCGGCGGCGCGGAGGCGCTGCGTCGGCGGCTGGCCGATCCGATGTTCGCCGACCTGGAGATCGACCGCAGCGAGATGGAGGATTGGCTGGCCGGCGCGCCCGGCGGTGCCGAGGCGTTCGCCCGCGCCTATGACCGGGTGGGGCAGGGGGCGGCGCCGGCGACCGCGCCGCGCGATCCGCTCGACCTCGTCCGCCGCGAGATCGAGCGGTGGCGCAACCATTTCGCCGATCTCGATGCCGCGGCGGAGGCGTTGTCGGACGAGATGAGCCTGGGTGCCGGCGATCTCTACGGTGCGATCGCCGAACGGCTGCGCGTCCGGCACCAGCTCGGCATCCGCATCCTGCCCACCGACGTGATGCCGGAGCTGATGCGCCGGCTCGACCTCCATGCGCGCCAGCTGCAGCTGTCGGAGATGCTCGACGCGCCGTCGCGGACCTTCGCCGTCGCCTATCAGCTGGCGCTGATCGAGGCGCGGGGCGAGATCGATGCGCTGGCGCGCGGCGCAGGCTTCGCCGATCGCGCTGCCGAGCGGCTCTATCGCCGCCATCTCGCCAGCTATTTCGCCGCCGCGGTGATGATGCCCTATGCCCGCTTCCTGCGCGCCTGTGAGGCGAGCGGCTATGACGTCGAGCTGCTGCAGCGGCGGTTCGGCGCGGGGTTCGAGCAGGTCGCCCACCGCCTGACGACGCTCAGCCGGGTCGGCGCGCGCGGCCTGCCGTTCTTCATGATCCGCATCGACCGCGCCGGCCAGGTATCGAAGCGCTTCGTCGGCGCCAGCGGGGCGGCGCTGGTCGAGGCGCCGGGTCGCTGCCCATTGTGGCGCCTGCACCACGCCTTCGATCGCCCCGCCAGCCTGGCGGTGCAGCTGGTGGAGCTGGAAGGCGGCGACCGCTGGCTGACGGTGGCGCGCACGGTCACCCCGCCGGGCCGGCGGCAGAGCGGCGTCGAGGCGATGTTCTCGATCGGCCTGGGCGTCGAGGTGCGGTTCGCCGGCGCGCTGGCGGCGGCGCAGGGGATCGATCTGGCCGGCGGCGCGACGCCGATCGGCCTCGGCTGTCGCGCCTGCACGCGGTCGCGCTGCCCGCAACGCTCCGCCCCCCCGGCGCTCCGCGCGCTCCTGATCAACGAACGCGAGCGCGGGCTGTCGCCCTTCACCTTCGTCGAGGATTGAGGCTGGCTTGTCCCCCGCTGCCAATGGCTTGACCGGCTCAAGGCGCAGAGGCAGTCTGCGTTCGGGGAGAAAGCGACATGACACGATTGACGGCTTTTATCGCGAAGGCGGCGGTGCTCCTCGGCATCTCTGCGGCGTTGGTCGGGGCACGCGCGCCGCGCGTCGGCGATGTCGCGCCGGATTTCCAGCTGACCCTGGTCGATGGCAGCAAGGTGTCGCTGGCCCAGCTCAAGGGCGACGTCATCGTGCTCAACTTCTGGGCGACCTGGTGCGGGCCGTGCCGGCAGGAATTGCCGACGCTCGACGCCTATTACGAGGCGCAGCGGAAGGCGGGGCTGAAGGTGTTCGCGGTGACGACCGAGAATAGCCTGCCAGCCTATCAGTTGAAGAAGCTGTTCGCGGTCATGCACATCCAGCCGGTCCGTCGGATCAAGGGACCGTATCAGCCGATGGAGGGCGTGCCGACGAACTTCGTCATCGGCCGCGATGGCCGCATCCGCTACGCCAAAGCCGCGGCCTTCGATCTCGACGATCTCAACCGCGTCCTGGTGCCGTTGCTGCGCGAGCCGCGTCCGGCCGACGCCGTGCCGGCCGACGCCCCCACCGCCGGATAGCCATCACCTCTTCCGCCGACGCAGATGCCCAAAAGCGCTGCGATATCCGCGTGGATACGGATAGCCGACGCCGCCGATCGCGCGCAGTCTTACCGTTCGGCGAGGAGCGCCGATCGCGTGGGAGACGGGCATGATCGGACGCAACATCGTCGTCATCGGCGCGTCCTCGGGCGGCGTGGAGGCGCTTTCCCGCATCGTCAGCGATCTGCCGGCAGACCTCAACGCCTCGATCTTCATCGTCCTTCACGTCGGCGCAACGGGGAGCCGACTCGATCAATTGCTGGCGCGCAAGAGCCTGCTGCCGGTCATCCGCCCCGCGGATGGCGAGCAGATCGTCACCGGCCGCATCTATGTCGCACCTCCCGACCTGCACATGGTGCTGGAGCACGGTCACATCCGGCTGTTGCGCGGGCCGAAGGAGAATTTCTCGCGGCCCGCGGTCGATCCGCTGTTCCGGTCGGCCGCGATCGAGTTTGGCACACGCGTCATCGGCATCGTGCTGACCGGTCACCTCGACGACGGATCGGCGGGGCTGATGGCCATCAAGGATCGCGGCGGCGTGGCGATCGTGCAGGACCCGGGCGAAGCGGTCGCTGCGTCGATGCCGCGCAGCGCCGCGGCTTGCGTCAAGGTCGACCATCTGTGCCGGCTGGGAGACATTGCGCCGTTGATCGAGGGCTATGATCCGTCCGATCTGCCGATGCCCGCGGTCCCGCACCTGATGGAAGTCGAGCACCGACTGACTGCGATGGAAGTGTTCATGGCCGAGGAGAAGGAACTGGAGCGGCTGGGAACAGCCTCGCCGCTGACCTGCCCCGAATGCGGAGGCGTGCTGTACCAGCTGCGCGACGATCGCCTGTTGCGGTTCCGGTGCCGCGTCGGCCACGCCGTATCGGCGCGCACGCTGCTCGCCCATCTGGCGGAGTCGCGGGAGACGGCGGTGTGGTCGTCGATCCGCGCGCTGACCGAGGAGGCAGTGCTGCTCCGCCAGTTCGCCGCGCGGGCCGAGGGGCGGGAGGAGATCGGCGCCGAGCCCCCCGATGCGGCGCTGCTGATCCAGTCGGCGGAAAAGCTGCGCGCGATCCTGACCGACTGGCCCGGCCCGCTGATCGAAGCCGACTGATCACGCCGGTCCCGCGCGGTCGGCGCCGTCAGACCGAGAACAGTTGCTGATCTTCCTCGCGCGGCAGGCTGTTGTCGAAATCGGGGAGCGGCTCGAACGTCTCCTCGGTCAACGCCACGTCGGACAGGCCGTCGAGCTTGTAATGGCCCAGCCGCCGTTCTTCCTCCGATCGCCAGTTGCGCCGCGTGTTGAGCGCGCTGACGAACAGCGCACCGTGACGGGTGAACAATTGGTGCGGGGCGAGCAGCATCTCGTTGCCGTTGTACACGGCCGTCACCAGTCGCTTCAGCGCGATCGCTTCGAGGAACTTGCGCTCGAGGGTCGGGGGCGGCGCGGTGACACGGTGGCCAAGCTCAACGGCGACCCGAACCGATTCCTGGCCGCCGTCCAGG
>JBQCHA010000158.1:0-17285 GCA_051955175.1 Sphingomonas sp. | reverse complement strand
GCTGTTCGGCGACCCGCCACCGCGCGACGGGGCGCTGGCGGCCGAATTGGGGCTCGGCGATGCCGAGGTGATCGGCTTCATCGGCAGCTTCTATCATTATGAAGGGCTCGACGATCTGATCGCGGCGATGCCCATGCTGGTCGCGGCGCGGCCGGCGGCGCACCTGCTGCTGGTCGGCGGCGGGCCCGAGGAGGCGCGGCTGCGCGCGCAGGCCGCCGCTTCGCCAGTGGCCGACCGCATGCGCTTCATCGGCCGCGTGCCGCATGATCAGGTCGACCGTTACTACAGCCTGGTCGACGTGCTCGCCTATCCGCGCAAGGCGATGCGGCTGACCGATCTCGTCACGCCGCTCAAGCCGCTGGAGGCGATGGCGCAGCGGCGGCTGGTCGCGGCGTCCGACGTCGGCGGCCACCGCGAGCTGATCCGCGACGGCGACACCGGCACCTTGTTCCCGCCCGACGATCCCGCCGCAATGGCCGCGGCACTGGCGGCGCTGCTTGGCGAACGCTCGGATTGGGAGGGGCGCCGCGCCCGCGGACGGGCGTTTGTCGAGGCGGAGCGTAACTGGTCGTCAAATATTTCGCGCTACGCTCCTGTCTATGGGGCGATTCTCGACGCCGTAACAACGGACAAGTCATGGCCACGCAAATCTACCGTAACCGCCTGATCCTGCCGATCGCGCCCGCCGCCGGTGGCGCGCTGGGACTCGGCTTCGCCCTCGCGGTCGCCGTCATGCCGCAGGGGCTGCTGGTCCGCGCTGTCGACGCGAGCCGGTTGCCCGACGTGCTGGCGGTCGCCGCACCGCCGCTGGGGCCGACCGCCAGGGCGTTGCTGGTGCTGGGCGGCGGCGGCGGGCTCGCGCTGCTCGCCGGGCTGGCGCTGTATCTGGTCTATGGCCGGCGCACGGTGGCGATCGGCCGCCGTAGCGACGACGGCATTCCGGTGTTGCGCCGCGCCGATGCCCATCCCGATGCGCCCGCCCGCGCGCCGGTCCGCGCGCACCGCGATCTCGGCGCGCCGTTGCTGGGGGCGCCGCTCGACCCCGAGGAGGATTCGGACCTGCTGGTAATCGAGCGCGGCGTGGCCCTGCCGCGCGATCTCGACCAGCCGCTCGCGGCGTTCGATCCCGAGGCGATCCTGCCTACCCCGCGCGAGCCGGTGCGGCCGGTTCCCCCGCTGATCCGGCAGGAACGGCCGCAGCTGATCGATCCCGGCGACCGGTTCGAGACGTTCGAACCCGCAGCCGATCTGGCGGAGAGGCAGGGCGAGTCGGTCGCAACGCTTCACGCCTTGCTCGACCGGCTGGAGCGCAGCGTCGGCGGCACCGGCCGTCCGCCCGCGCCGACCCGCGCGTCGGCCGGTGCCGTGCGCGACCTGCACAACGCGCTGGGCGCGCTGCATAACGTCTCGTCCGACGCCGCCTAATCCTCCACCGTCAGCGCTTCGAGCCGGATGATCGCGCCGGCGTCGGATGTCGTGACGCTCGTCACGACCAGATCGGTGACGAGATGACCGCGCAACGTGAAGTCCGCCTCCGGCAGCGCGGCGAGCCACCTCTCCAGGCGTGCGGATGCCGGCGCGGTCAGCGTCATCTCATGGCGCGCGCCGCTGAACGTCGCGCTCGCCCAGGGCGTGGCTTGCCGCGCGACGACGGTCACGGCCGGGCCGGCGGCGATCAGGGCACGGGTGAGCAGCGTGCCGGCATCGGGACCGCGCGCCATCATGCCCGCTCCCCGGCGGCGATGAACCGCTCGACACGCGCCGCCACGCTCGACCCGATCTCGCGGCCGTTGCGCAGGTCGCGCACCAGCCGCGGATCGTTGACCGCCAGCCGGCCGAAACGGGTGGGCGGCATGTTGGTCGCGCGCAGATAGGTTTCGATCTTTCGCAGCACCGACATTCTTCGGGCACCTCCGAGTCACTCAAGAATGTTCCCTGTTTGTTCTCACATTTCCAACTTGTCTAGGAAAAATCCTACGCGTAGTTTCAGCGCATGGAACAGCCCGATCCTCGCGCGACATTGGGCGCACTGGCCGAGCGGCACGGCGCCAGCCTGGCGGCGCTGTCGCGGCTGATCGGGCGTAATCCCGCCTATCTGCAGCAGTTCGTCACCCGCGGGTCGCCGCGACGGCTGGCCGAGCGCGACCGGCAGCTGCTGGCGAGCTATTTCGGCGTGGACGAGACCGCGCTGGGCGCTGACCGTGCCGAGCGGGCGACCGATCTGGTGCGCGTGCCCCGGCTCGACGTCGCCGCCTCGGCGGGCGGCGGGGTGATGGTCGAGGATGAGCGGCCGCTCGATCTCGTCGCGCTCGATCCGCGGCTGATCGCGCGGCTCGGCGCCCGGCCGGCGGATCTGTCGCTGATCCGTGCCACCGGCCGCTCGATGGAGCCGACCATCGCCGATGGTGACGAACTGCTGGTCGATCGCGGTGACCGCCGGGTCGGGCGGCGGCCGGCGATTTTCGTCCTGCGGCGCGACGGTGCGCTGAGCGTCAAGCGCGTGGCGCGCGATGGCGAGGGCTATCGTGTCATCAGCGACAATCCCGATTTTCCGACGCTCACCCTGCCGGCGCTGGAGGTGATCGGCCGCGTGGTGTGGCTGTCGCGCACGCTCGGCTAAGGGCGGCGACGCGCCGGGCGGCGCCGCACGCACGACATGCCGAGTCGGGCCGCCTGCTAATTCGCTGTTCGTGAAGGGGCAGGCGGGCTAGGACGGGGATATGTATTCGGGCGCGTGGGGCGGTACGGTAACGGCCGTGGCGGTAATGGCGGCTGTTGCTTCGGCACCGGCGCCCCCGCGCGCGCAGCAGACCGGCGCGGCGCCCATGCCCGCCCCCTCGGCCGCGCAGGCAACGCTCGATCCCGACTCGCCGCTTGCCGCCATGCCCGACATCGGCGTTGCCTGGCCCGATCTCGCCACCGCGCCCGGCGCCGGCGAGACGCCGAGCCAGGAACATGCCGCAATCGCCGACACCATCCATTATTCGTATGACGTGAAGGGGCTGGACGAGAGCGCGACCGGGCTGCTGCGCGAGCGGTTCGATTCGCTCTCGGTGCTGCGTGCGCATGATCACGACCCGGCCAATGCCGCGCAACTCGACCGCCGCGCGCGCGAGGATGCCGACCTGCTCGCGACGCTGCTGAAGGCGCAGGGCTATTACGACGCGCGGGTCGATACCGACGTGTCGGTGGCCGGCGACCGGGCGCTGGTGACGCTGACCGCGACGCCGGGCCAGCTCTATCATTTCCGCGACGTCGCGCTGACCGGCGTGGCCGCGGCGGACGGCAAGGCCCCGGACCTGCGCAAGGCGTTCGGCGTCAAAGCGGGCGATCCGGTCGATTCCGATGCGGTCGCCAACGGCGCCGCGGCGGTGAAGACGACGATCGGCCAGGAAGGCTTCCCCTTCGCCAAGGTCAGTGCGCCGCACATCGTCGTCGACCATGCCACGCAGACCGCCACGCTCGACATGCCGGTGCAGCCGGGTGGCGCCAAGAAGTTCGGCCACATCGTCGCGACCACCGGCAAGGTATTCGGCGCGCATCACATCCAGGAGATCGCGCGGTTCAAGCCGGGCGATCCCTATGATTCGACGGCGATCGACGATCTCGATCATGCGCTGATCCAGACCAGCCTGGTGTCATCGGCCAAGATCACGCCGGTTCCCAGCACCGATCCCGACGCCGTGGATCTCGACGTCGCGCTGGAGCCGGCGCCGCCGCGCACCATCGCCGGCGCGCTGGGCTATGGCACCGGGGAGGGGGCCAGCGTCGAGATCGACTGGACCCACCGCAACCTGTTCCCGCCGGAGGGCGGCCTGACGCTGCGCTCGGTACTCGGCACGCAGGAGCAGCTGTCGAGCGTCATCTTCCGCCGCAACAATTTCCACGCGCGCGATCACATCCTGACCGGTCAGCTCGACGTCTCGCACACGCAGCGCACCGCCTATGACGCGCGCACTTTCTCGCTGTCCGGGAGCCTGGAGCAGCAGACCAACATCTTCTTTCAGAAGACGTGGAGCTGGTCGGTCGGCGCCGAGCTCGTCGCCTCGGACGAACGCGACGTCATCGCCTCGACCGGCGCACCGCGGCGGCGGACCTATTTCATCGCCGCGCTGCCGACCTCGCTCACCTATGACGGATCGGACGACCTGCTCAACCCGACGCGCGGCTTCCGCCTCGGTGCGCGCGTCTCGCCCGAGCTGTCGCTGGAGGGGGCGGCGTTCGGCTATGCCCGCGTGCAGCTCGATGCCAGCGCCTATCAGCCGGTGAAGAAGGGGCTGGTGATCGCCGAGCGCATCCGCATCGGCTCGATCCTCGGCGCGCCGCGCGACGCCATCGCGCCGTCTCGGCGTTTCTATGCCGGCGGCGGCGGATCGGTGCGCGGCTATGGCTATCAGCTGATCGGACCGCGCGACCCCAACAACGATCCGATCGGCGGGCGCTCGCTCAACGAATTCTCGATCGAGGCGCGCGTCCACGCTTTCGGCAATTTCGGCGTAGTGCCGTTCCTCGACGCCGGCAACATCTACACGTCGCCCTTGCCCGATGCCTCCAAGCTGCGGTTCGGCACGGGGCTCGGCATCCGTTATTACTCGAGCTTCGGCCCGATCCGCGTCGACGTCGGCACGCCGATCAACCCGCAGAAGGGCGATTCCCCGATCAGCGTCTATGTCTCGCTGGGACAGGCATTTTGAACGACGCGCCCGACATTCCGCCCGAAGCGGCAGTGCCCCAGCCGGTCGCGCGGCGGCGCCGAGGGCGGTGGTGGCGCTGGCCGGCCGGGATTGTCCTGGCGCTGGTCGCGCTCGTCGTGGTGGCGGCGGCGGTGCTCGATACCGGGATCGGGCACCGGTTCGTCGTCGATCGCGTCGCCGCGCTGCGCCCGGCCAACGGGCTGCGCTTCCGCATCGGGCGGATCGACGGCTCGCTCTACGGCAAGGCCACGCTGATCGACGTGCGTATCTACGATTCGCGTGGGCTGGTGTTCGCCACGCCGCGGGCGCGGCTCGCCTGGCAACCGCTGGCGTGGCTCGACAACCGCTTGTGGATCCAGCGCCTGACGATGACGCGCGCCCGCTTGGTCAAGCTGCCGCAGCTGACACCGACGGGACGCCACGGCCCGATCCTGCCGGGGTTCGACATCCATGTCGGGCGGCTGGCGATCGACCACCTGACGGTGGGGCCGGCGATCACCGGCGTGGTGCGGCACGGCAGCCTGACCGGCCATGCCGATGTCCGGTCCGGGCGCGCGATCGTCGGGCTGGATGCGACGGTGCAGGGCAGCGACCAGCTGCATCTGGCACTCGACGCCGAGCCCGATCGCGACCGCTTCGACATCGATCTCCATGCGCGCGGCGCGAAGGGCGGCGTTTTGAGCAACGCGAGCGGCCTGCCGGGGCCGGTCAGGCTGGACGTGAGCGGCGACGGCCGCTGGACGAGATGGCAGGGGACCGCGGTCGGCGATGTCGGCGGCACGCGCGTCGCAACCCTCGCGCTCCGCAACCGCGCCGGCCATTACGCGCTGTCGGGCATGGTCGCGCCGGCCAGCCTGACGCACGGCAAGCTGCAGCGGCTGACGAGTCCGCGCGTCCGCGTCGACGGCACGGCGACGCTGGCGCACCGCCGCCTCGATGGCGAACTCGCGCTGCGATCCGCGGCGCTGGACGTCAAGGCGACCGGCACGATCGACCTTGCCGCCAGCGCCTATCGCAACGTGCGGATCAACGCGCACCTGCTGCGTCCGCCGGCGCTGTTTCCCAACATGACCGGGCGCAATGTCGAGCTGCGCGCGATCCTCGACGGGCGCTTCGCCACGGCGAGTTTCGATTATCGCCTGGTCGGCGACCGCATCGCATTCGACGACACCGGCTTCAATCGGGTGCGCGCGTCGGGCAGCGGCCATCTGTCGAAGGCCCCGGTGGTCGTGCCGCTGCAGCTCAGCGCGGCCGAGGTGACCGGCGTGGGCGACGTCGCCGGCGGCATCCTGCGCAACTTGACGGCGCGCGGGCAGCTGCGCGTCACGGCACGCGAACTGACCGCGAAAGGCCTCGACGTCGCCTCGGACAAGTTCAGCGGCAAGGTCGATCTGGTCGTCGACCTCAAGACCGGCCGTTATCAGGTTGGGCTGGCGGGCGGGCTGCACCGTTACCTGATCCCCGGCCTCGGCATCGTCGAGGTGTCGTCGAAGCTGCAGGCGGTGCCCGGCCCCGGCGGGCATGGCACGCGCGTGGTCGGTACCGGCACGGCGCAGATGATCCGGCTCGACAACGCCTTCTTCCGCAGCCTGGCCGGCGGCCTGCCGAAGATCGTCACGGGGCTGGAGCGCACGCCCGACGGCATCCTGCTGTTCCACCATCTGGTGCTGACCGGTCCCGACATCACCATCACCGGGGAGGGGTATCGCCGGCACGACGGCACATTCCATTTCGAGGGGAAGGGGCAGCAGCGCAGCTATGGCCCGCTGACGCTCACGCTCGACGGCAAGATCGACCATCCGACGCTCGACCTGCATTTCGCCAGCCCCAATGCGACGCTGGGCTTGCGCGACGTGCAGGCGCATCTCGACCCGGATCCGCAGGGCTTTGCCTTCCGGATCGCCGGCCAGTCGCGGCTCGGCCCGTTCCAGGGTCATGGCGACATCCTGTTGCCGCCGGGTGGCCAGGGGACGATTGCGATCGCCGCGCTCGACGTGACGGGGACGCAGGCCGCCGGCACGCTGGCGATCGTCAGCGGCGGGTTCGACGGGCGGCTCGACGTGAAGGGCGGCGGCATCGCCGGCGCGCTGCTGTTCCACCCGATCGGGAGCAACCAGCGGATCGAGGCGCATCTCGATTTCGATCATGCCCATCTCGGCAGCGCCGCAACGGTGGCGCAGGCACGTCTCGACCTCGCGACATTGCTTGATCCCGCCGGCGCGACGGTGGAGGCGACCGCCAAGGGCTTCGGGTTGCGCCGCGGGGCGCTGTCGGTCGCCCGGTTCAACATTTCGGGCGCGCTTAAGGGCGGCATCGGCCAGATAAAGGCGAACGTCGCCGGGTCGCGGGGGCGCGCGTTCGACATCAGCACGGTCACCGACATCGCCGACAACAGCTACAGCGTCGCCGCGCAGGGCACGGTCGATGGGCGGCCGCTGAAGCTCGAGACGCCGGCAGTGCTCACCCGCGCTGGACAAGGCTGGCGGCTGGCGCCGACCCGGCTGAGCTTCGCCGGCGGCGCGGCGACGGTAGGTGGCCGCTTTTCCGATCAGGGCAATGCGATCGATGCGACGCTGAACCGCATGCCGCTGTCGATCCTCGACATCGGCTTCCCGGGCCTGGGCCTCGGCGGCACGGCTTACGGATCGCTGAGCTACGCCTCCAACGGCACCGCGCCGCCGACTGGAAAGGTCAACATGACGATCCGCGGCCTGACGCGATCGGGTCTGGTGCTGTCGTCGCGGCCGGTCGACGTCGGCATCGCCGGCGTGCTGCAGCCGTACAAGGCGGCAGTGCGCGCGGTCGCCGCCTCCGGCGGGCAGACGATTGGCCGTGCGCAGATGCTGCTCTCGCCGCTCAGGGGCAATGACATCGTCAGCCGGCTGGAGAATGCGCCGCTGTTCGCGCAGATTCGCTACAACGGCGCGGCCGACACGCTGTGGCGGCTGACCGGCGTCGAGCTGTTCGACCTCTCCGGCCCGGCGCAGATCGCCGCCGATGCCAGCGGCACCCTCATCGATCCCAGCATCCGCGGGCGCGTAAGCACCAGCGGCGCACGCATCGAGAGTGCCGTCACCGGAACGGTGCTGACCAACGTGCAGGCCGCCGGCACGTTTGGCGGTTCGCGCCTGGTGATCGACCGCTTCGCTGCCGACGCCGGCAAGGGCGGCCGCGTGACCGGCACCGGCGCGTTCGACTTCGCCGGTGCGCGCGGCGTCGGTATCGATCTCAGCATGAACGCCGACAAGGCGGTGCTGATCAACCGCGACGATATCGGCGCGACGGTGACCGGCCCGCTGCACTTCCAGTCGGATGGCGACGGCGGACTGATCTCCGGCGACGTCAAGCTGGTGCGCAGCCGCTACCGGCTGGGCCAGGCATCCGCCGCGACCGCGGTGCCGCAGCTCGACATCACCGAGATCAACCTGCCGGGCGGCGGCGAGGAGCAGGACATGCCCCACAAGCCGTGGCGGCTGAAGGTGCATGCCCAGGCGGCCAATTCGCTGGAGGTGACGGGGCTGGGCCTCGACAGCGAATGGTCGGCTAACCTCAACCTCGCCGGTGAGCCCGACAATCCGGCGATCACCGGCCAGGCGAAGCTGATCCGCGGCGATTACGAATTCGCCGGTCGCGAATTCCAGCTCGATCGCGGCGTGATCCGCTTCGCCGGCGAAGTGCCGGTCGATCCCGCGCTCGACATCTCGGCCAACGCAAGCGAGACCGGGCTGGACGCCACGATCCATGTCACCGGCGAAGCGCAGAAGCCGGAGATCAGCTTCACCAGCACGCCGGCGCTGCCGCAGGATGAGCTCTTGTCGCGGTTGCTGTTCGGCACCTCGATCACCAATCTGTCGGCGCCCGAGGCGCTGCAACTCGCCGCCGCGGTGTCGGCGCTGCAGAACGGCGGCACCGGGCTCAACCCGATCAATGCGGTGAGGAAGGCCGTCGGCCTCGACCGGCTACGCATCCTGCCGGCCGACCAGCAGACCGGGCAGGGCACTTCGGTCGCCGCCGGCAAGTACATCACCCGCCGTTTCTATGCCGAGATCGTCACCGATGGCGCCGGCTATTCGGCGACCCAGGTCGAGTTCCAGGTCACGCGCTGGCTGTCGCTGCTGTCGAGCATCTCGACGCTGGGGCGCGAGAGCGTCAACGTCCGCGTATCGAAGGATTATTGATCCGGCGAACGCCAGACCTCGAGCGACAGGCCGGGAATGTCGCGAAAGTCGTCGCCGTTGATCGTGATCAGCGTCAGCCGGTGCGCGATCGCGGTGGCGGCGATCATCCGGTCGATGACGCGGGAGCGGGAATAGCCCACCGCCTCGACGAGGTCGCGATAGGCATCGGCGCAGCGCTGATCGAAGTCCAATATGGTCAGGTTCGCCAGGATCGCCGCATTGGCGCGGCGCAGATAATCGGCGAGCCCCGGACGCGCGGCCACGCCGCCGTCAAGCTCGGCCCGGCTGACGACCGAGAGCAGCGGCTGCGTCCCCAGCTCCGCCAGTCGCCTCCCCACCTCCGCGCTGCCGTCGCGAAGATGGATGGCGACATTGGTGTCGATCAGCGCCGCCAAGCGCTATAGGCCCGGTCGTTCGGGAATATCGATCGGTTCGCGGCGGCCGATCTCATGTGCCGGCGCATCGGCCCAGATTTCGCGCAGCTGCTCGACCAACGCCGTCAGCTTGCGCTTCTCCGCCGCCGCGTCGTCGACGGGGCGGATCGTCAGCACTCCGTCGGCCGCTTCGATGGTCACTTTCTGGTCGGCGGCGAAGCCCAGCTCCTTGGGTAGCCGCACGGCCACGCTGTTCCCGCTCTTGAACGTCTTGGTCTCGATCGCGCCCATTGGATCGTCCTTCCGTATATACCGGTATATACGAAAGCGTCGACATTGCAGCAAGATTGTGCGGGAGCCAGTATCGTTGTCAGGTGTTTGGCGTTGACCTTTGCCATCCATGAGGCCGCATGACGCTTCCCCAGATTCTCTCGGTCGCCACGCTGACCGGCATGATGGCGCTCTTCGTCTGGGGGAAATTCCGATACGACGTGGTCGCGATCCTCGCGCTGCTCGTCAGTCTCGCCCTCGGCATCGTAAAGCCGAAAGAGGCGTTCACCGGCTTTTCCGACGATCTGGTCATCATCGTCGCCTCGGCGCTGGTGATGTCGGCGGCGGTGCAGCGGTCGGGCGTGATCGAGACGGCGCTGGCCTTCGTCTCGCGCTACGTGAAGCATGTGCGCTCGCAACTGGTGGTGCTCACCGCCTCGGTCGGCTTCGCCTCGGCACTGGTCAAGAATGTCGGCGCGCTGGCGATGCTGATGCCGGCGGCGTTCCAGATGGCGAAGAAGAACGAGACGTCGCCCTCCGTCTTCCTGATGCCGATGTCATTCGCCTCGCTGCTCGGCGGTCTGATGACGCTGATCGGCACGTCGCCCAACATCATCGTCAGCCGCGTGCGGGCGGAGATGATCGGCCAGCCATTCCGCATGTTCGATTATACGCCGGTGGGGTTGGGGCTGCTGCTGGTCGGGCTGGTGTTCCTGCGCTTCGGCTACCGCCTGTTGCCGCGCGACCGTCGCGGCGCGGCGACGCTGGGCGAGGCGATCGATACCAAGGGCTATATCACCGAGGCGACGATCGGCGCCGAGTCACCAGCGATCGAGGAGACGGTGGCCGAGTTCATCGAGCGGCATGACCATGAGATCACCATCACCTCGATCCTGCGATCGGGGATGCGCGCGGCGCCCTACGCCGAAACGCAGCTGCGCGAACGCGATACGCTGATCCTGGGCGGCGAGCCCGATGTGCTCGAACAGGTGATTGCCGGCGACCGGCTGGAGCTCACCGGACAGGACCGCGAAAAGCCGGCGGACAGCAAGGGCCAGGAAGTTGGCGTGATCGAGGCGGTGGTGAACACCGACTCGCCCTTGGTCGGCCAGACCGCGGGCCGGCTGCGGTTGCAGGAGCGATACGGCGTAAACCTGATCGCGGTGTCGCGGCGCGGGCAGCGGCTGATCAAGAGCCTGGGTAAGACGGTGCTGCAGGGCGGCGACGTCATCGTCTTGCAGGGCGCGCTGAACCAACTGCCGGAAAAGCTGCGCGATCTCGGCTGCCTGCCCCTTGCCGAGCGGCAGATCCGGCTGGGCTCGACGCGGCGCACGTTGCTGCCGATCGCGATCCTGGCGGTTGCGATGGCGGCGACCGCGACGGGGCTGATCCCGGTCGCTGTGGCGTTCTTCGCCGCGGCGGGGCTGGTGCTGGTCACCGGCGCGCTGCCGGTCCGGGAAGCCTATGAGCATGTCGAATGGCCGATCCTGGTGATGCTCGGCGCGCTGATCCCGGTCAGCGACACGCTCCGCACCACCGGCGCCTCGGGCCTGATCGCCGAGTGGCTGTCGCATACTGCCGCGAGCATGCCGCCGTGGGGTGCGGTGGCGCTGATCCTGGTCGCGGCGATGGCGGTGACGCCGTTCCTCAACAACGCCGCAACCGTCTTGGTGATGGCGCCGATCGCCGCGGTGTTCGCGAAAGACCTGGGCTACCGCCCCGACGCCTTCCTGATGGCGACGGCGGTGGGCGCAGGGTGCGATTTCCTCACCCCCATCGGGCATCAGTGCAACACGCTGGTGTTCGGGCCGGGCGGCTACAAGTTCGGCGATTATGCGCGACTCGGCGCGCCGCTGTCGCTGCTGGTGATTCTGGTCGGGACGCCGCTGATCATGTTGTTCTGGCCGGTGCGATGAGCCGCTTCGCACCCCTCGCTGTAATTTGTAGTCGATTTCCAGATCATGCGATCCATGATGTCGAAAACATACAATGTTTATGCGAGTCGTTCAAATAGAGCAACAGATATTCCGAACTAATCATCATAGTAGTTACAGGAATATGTTCTTGATGGCGCTTCCTGCCTGGCGTAATTGGCCGCCAGGAGACGCGCTGGCCCCGCAGAACATCCGCGTCCTCCCTGAGCGACAATCGACCGTGGCACCTGTCGGCGAGTCCGCAGATCGCCGTCGCGCGCCGGAAAAGGGTCAGTTGTCCTGAATTGGAGGATAATCGTTATGAGGACGCTGGTTCTGGCGGCCATCGTGGCCGCCTCTATCCCGCTATCTGCTGCGGCATTGCCGACGAGCGGGCAGGTCGTGGTGACGGCTCACCCGATCACTGTCGACGAGTGGCGCGGCAAGGTCGCGCGCCGGCTGACCGACAGTGTACGCTTGCCGCTGACAATGGGCACCAGCAGCTATACTGGTGGCATCTCGGCGGTACGTTTCCGGTGCGACGAACGTGGGCGCCCGGTGGCGCTGACGCTGGTGCGCCGGTCGGGAAGCCCGGTCAACGACCGCGCCGCCATGTCGGCGATCAGGCGCATGGGATCGTTGGCCCCGATGCCGATGGGGATCGCCCGCGATCAGCGGTTCCGGGCGAACGTGATCTTTGCACAAAACCAGGAAGACTATGACGACAGCGTCGCCACGCTCGCGCGCGAAGCCAGGCGCGAGCGGATCGCCGGCACGCAGGATCGCACCGTCATGGCGCTCAATTCCGTTCCCGGAGCGCTCGGCGGGCAGGTGAGCAACAAGCACTGACCCTGCACGCAGGACGCCGCAGCCGCTCATTTCTGCGGGATGGGCGGCTGCGTTGGCGTGCGTGCGACATCTCTTTCGCGCGTTCCGCCAACAGGTTGGTGTTCCTCGCCAAATCTTGGCGACCTGTCGCCGGCCGGCGATCGGGTCTCTCAGGCAAGTATCAGAAAATAAAAGACAATGATCTCTTGGCACGCCGCTTGCTGAAGTGAGGCCATCAACATCGGCCCCCGCGGCTCGCCAGAGGAGATCAACGTGCAGCACCAGTCAGCACTCTTCAATCGTCCCGACACGCTGTTCGGCGTGTGCGAGGGGATCGGGCAGGAATTCGGTTTCCACGCCAATTATCTGCGCATCGCGCTGGCGGTCGCGATGCTGTGGAACCCGGTGGTGGTGATCGGCACTTATGTGGCGCTCGGCCTCGCGGTGCTGGCGTCGCGGATCAGCTTCCCCCGTCATCGCCGGCCCGACAACGCCTCGCAGGACGTGACCGGCGACGCCCGCGCCGGGTCGTCCGAGGAAATGGCTCTCGCCGCCTGATATGCTCGGATCGGGAACGCTATGGTGGTGGCGTTCCCGTCGGCCCCGGCCGCAACCGGGGCCGCATCTGGCGGGGCGGCATGTCGACGCGTCCCTCGCGCGGACGGCATGTCGCCCCGTTCGGCTCTCCCGACCGGCTGCAACCGGCAATGGGGCTGTCGCGTTGGGGCGACGACAGCAACATTGGAGACGCCGATCATGGCGCGATTTTCGGGCAAGACCGTCATCGTCACCGGCGCCGCCTCGGGCATAGGTCTCGCAACGGCGAAGCGCTTTTCCAGCGAGGGCGCCAATGTGGTGGCGATGGACCTGAAGCAGGGCGGGCTCGACCAGGCGCTCGCCGGGCTGCCGAACGACCGCACGCTGCCGAAGGCCGGCGACACCAGCAAGGCGGCCGATGCCGGCACGGTGGTGGACGCCGCGGTCGAGCGGTTCGGCGGCGTCGACGTGCTGATCAACAATGCCGGGACGCATGTCGCGGGTGACGTGGAGTCGGTCAGCGAGGAGGACTGGAACCGCGTCCTGTCGATCAACGTCACCGGCTATTTCCACATGGCCAAGGCGGCGCTGCCGCATCTCCGCGCGTCCAAGGGCTCGATCGTGATGACCTCATCGGTATCGGGCATTGGCGGCGACTGGGGCATGGCGGCGTACAATGCCTCGAAAGGCGCGGTCACCAACCCGGTGCGCGCCATGGCGCTCGATCACGGCAAGCACGGCGTGCGCGTCAACGCGGTATGCCCGACCTTCACCGATACCGGCATGACCAAGGACATGAAGGACGATGAGACGATCGCCAAATTCCTCGAGCGCATCCCGATGAAGCGGATCGGCCGGCCCGAGGACATTGCCGCGGTGATGGCGTTCCTGGCCAGCGACGACGCCGGGTTCGTGACCGGGGTCAATTTGCCGGTTGACGGTGGGTTGTCGGCGTCCAACGGCCAGCCGGCAATGTGAGGAGGTCTACGTGGCGAAAGTAGCGGAAATCAGGGAAACCGGCGGCCCCGAGGTGATCCACTGGGTCGAGCGCGACCTGCCCGAGCCGGGCGAGGGGGAGGTGCGCATCCGCTCGACCGCGGTCGGACTCAACTTCATCGACATCTATCACCGGCGCGGCAGCTACAAGGTCGAGCTGCCGAGCGGCCTGGGCTCGGAGAGCGTCGGCGTGGTCGAGGCGATCGGACGGGGCGTCGAGGGCCTGGCCGAGGGCGATCGCGTCGGCACCTTCGGGCCGGAGCGCGGCGCCTATGCCACGCACCGCATCCTGAAGGCCGAGCGGCTGGTCAAACTGCCCGAGGCGGTGGACGATCGCACCGCCGCTGCGCTGCTGCTGAAGGGCGCGACTGCCGAATTCCTGGTCGAACGCTGCGCCAAGGTGGAGCGCGGCCAGACAGTGCTCGTCCATGCCGCCGCTGGTGGCGTCGGCCATCTGCTGGTCGGCTGGCTCAAGGCGATCGGCGCGACGGTGATCGGCACCGCCGGCAGCGAAGACAAGGCCGAGCGCGCCAGAAAGGCCGGCGCCGATCACGTCATCCTCCACAAGCAGGAGGACGTCGTCGAGCGCGTCCGCGCGCTCACCGATGGCAAGGGCGTGCCCGTGGTGTTCGACGGCGTCGGCAAGGCGACGTGGGAACAGTCGCTCGACTGCACCGCGCGGCGCGGACTGATCGTCAGCTTCGGCAGCGCCTCGGGGCCGGTCGAGGGCGTGTCGCTGGGCACGCTGTCGAGCAAGGGCTCGCTGTTCGTCACGCGCCCGACGCTGTTCGACTATGCGGTGACGCGCGAGGAGCGGCAGGCGACACTCGACCGCGTGTTCGAGATGCTGGCGAAGGGCGCGATCACGCCCGAGATCGGCCAGACCTTCGCGCTGGAGGATGCCGCCGAGGCGCACCGCAAGCTAGAAGCCGGCGAAACCGAGGGTGCGACGGTGCTGGTGCCGCGCTGACGCTCAGCCCCCGCCGCGCGGCAGCGGTGGGGCAGGGCGGTCGAGCACCAGATCGGCAGCGGAGAAACGGATCGGCGTGCGCACGCCCGGCACGCTGCCGCCGCCCTCGCGGGCGATGTCCAGCGCCATGCCGCGGGCGATCACCTGCGGGTCGGCGAAGGCTTGCGCGACGGTGTTGATCGGCCCTGCCGGTACGCCCTCCGCCTCCAGCCGCGCGAGCAGGTCGTCGCGCGCGAACCGCGCGGTTGCTTCGCTGACGCGCGCGGTCAGCACGTCGCGATGCGCGACGCGCGCCGGATTGGTGGCGAAGCGCGGGTCATCGGCCATGTCGGCGAGCCCGGCGACTGCGCAGAACCGCCGAAACTGCGCATCGTTGCCGACCGCCAGGATGAACCAGCCGTCGGCGGTCGGGAAGGCGGCATAAGGCGCGATATTGGGGTGCGCATTGCCCAGCCGCGTCGGCGACACACCCGAGACGAGGTAGTTCATCGCCTGGTTGGCGAGCACGCCGGTCATCGTGTCGAGCAGCGCCATGTCGATCTGCTGCCCGCGCCCGGTACGCTCGCGCATGGCGAGCGCCGCCTGGATCGCGATGACCGCATAAAGGCCGGTAAAGATGTCGGCGAAGGCGACGCCGATCTTCTGCGGTTCGCCGGCCGGGTCGCCGGTCAGGTCCATGATCCCCGACATGCCCTGGATGATGAAATCATAGCCGGCGCGATGGGCGTAGGGGCCGTCCTGCCCGAAGCCGGTGATCGAACAATAGACGAGGCGCGGGTTGAGTGTCGCAAGGCTGGCATAATCGAGGCCGTATTTGGCGAGGCCGCCGACCTTGAAATTCTCGATCACGACGTCGGCGTCGGCGATCAGCGCGCGGACCTGCTGCTGGCCCTCGGGCGTGCGAAAGTCGATCGCGACCGAGCGCTTGCCGCGATTGGCGGCGTGGAAATAGGCGGCGTCGCGGCCGCCGTCCGGGTCCTCGACGAATGGCGGCCCCCAATTGCGGGTGTCGTCGCCCTCGGGGCTTTCGACCTTCACCACCTCGGCGCCGAGATCGGCCAGCACCTGCCCGGCCCACGGTCCTGCGAGAATGCGCGCGAGTTCCACGACCTTGAGGCCGGCGAGGGGAGCGGGCCTAGGCAAACGGATGCGCCCCCCCGCCGCAGGCCGGGGCCCAGTTGGGAAGGCTGCGGTAACGGCGCGAAACGTGCTTCAATATCTGTTCCGTAGCTGGGCCCCGGCCTGCGCCGGGGTGGCAATAGGTCTTAGAACGCCGCGATCCCCGTTATCGCCCGCCCCAGAATCAGCGCGTGCACGTCGTGTGCGCCTTCATAGGTGTTGACCGTCTCCAGGTTCATCAGGTGGCGCATCACCTGATATTCCGCCGAGATGCCGTTGCCGCCGTGCATGTCGCGCGCCATGCGTGCGATATCGAGCGCCTTGCCGACATTGTTACGCTTCACGATCGAGATCATCTCCGGCGCGAAACGGCCCTCGTCCATCAGCCGGCCGACGCGCAAGCTCGCCTGCAGGCCCAGCGCGATCTCGGTCTCCATGTCGGCCAGCTTCTTCTGGTAGAGCTGGTTGGCGGCGAGCGGCCGCCCGAACTGCCTGCGGTCGAGGCCGTACTGCCGCGCGGCATGGAAGCAGAACTCCGCCGCGCCCATCGACCCCCAGGAAATGCCGTAGCGCGCACGGTTGAGGCAGCCGAACGGGCCCTTCAGCCCCTCGACCTCGGGCAGCAGCGCGTCCTCGCCGACCTCCACCTCGTCCATCATCACCATGCCGGTGATCGACGCGCGCAGGCTCAGCTTGCCCTCGATCTTGGGCGCGGTGAGGCCCTTCGCGCCTTTTTCCAGCACGAAGCCCTTGATCTTGCCGCCATGGGCGTCCGACTTGGCCCAGATAACGAACACGTCGGCGATCGGCGCGTTGCTGATCCAGGTCTTGGAGCCGGAGAGGCGATAGCCGCCGTCCGTCTTCACCGCGCGCGTCTTCATGCTGCCGGGATCGGAGCCGGCGTCGGGCTCGGTCAGGCCGAACGCGCCGATCCACTCGCCGGTGGCGAGTTTAGGCAGGTATTTCCGTTTCTGCGCCTCGGTGCCATAGGCGAAGATCGGGTACATCACGAGGCTCGACTGCACACTCATCATCGAGCGGTAGCCCGAATCGATCCGCTCCAACTCGCGCTAGACCCGGCCATAGGCGACATAGCCCTCGCAGACGCCGCCATAGTCCGCCGGGATCGTCGGGCCGAGCAGCCCGAGTTCGCCCATCTCGCGGAAGATCGCGGCGTCGGTCTTCTCCGCGTTGAACGCCTCGATCACGCGCGGCGCGAGCTTGTCCTGCGCGTAAGCGCGCGCGGTGTCGCGGATCATCCGCTCGTCGTCGCTCAACTGGTCGTCGAGGAAGAAGGGGTCCGCCCAGTCGAATGATGCCATGCCGGCCCTTGTCGCTCTCCTTTGCGCCCGGATGCCGCCGATCCGGGCCCTTTTTCCACCCCCGGCGGTTGCCGCACAAGGGGC
>JBQCHA010000157.1:0-11575 GCA_051955175.1 Sphingomonas sp. | reverse complement strand
ATCAGCGCGGTCGAGCAGGCCGGCCTGACGGGTCTGGCCGAGGGCCAGCCGCTCAACTTCACGCTGGTCGATCGCGGCGGTCGCGTGTCGGCCACCGATCTCAAGATCGACGGCGAGCCGATGCCGGTGGAAGAGCGCGCGCCTCGTCCGCCCCGCGAAGGCGGCTTCGGCGGCGGTGATCGCGGTGGTGACCGTGGTGGCCCGCAGCGCCAACTGACCGGCGAGAAGGCGACCGGTACGGTCAAGTTCTTCAACGCGATGAAGGGCTTCGGCTTCATTCAGCGCGACGACGGCCAGCCCGATGCCTTCGTGCACATCTCGGCGGTCGAGCGTGCCGGCATGCCGACGCTGAACGAGGGCGATCGCCTGGCGTTCGAGCTGGAGGTTGATCGTCGCGGCAAATACGCCGCGGTGAACCTGCAGCCGGAAGGCTGAGCTAACTCTCTGCTGCTGTTTCGTAACGGCCTCGTCCGGCTCGCCGCCGGCCGGGGCCGTTTGCGTTTGCAGGTCGGTGGATTTGTTGGCCCCCGCCAAGGCGAAGTTGCTGGACGCCGCTGCATAATTTCCCGACGTTGGTCGTGCAAACGACATCAGAACGGGAATCGCCATGCGTCTGGCCGCTGCTGCCTTCTTCGCTTTGACCTTCACCGGCGCCGCCTTGGCGCTGCCGCGCCACGCGCCGGCGCCCAAGGTCGACGTGGCCAGCTTCAACCAGCTGCCGCAGCCTCTGCCCCTGCCCTATGACGAGCATCAAGATGCTGCCAAGGCCGTCGCCGCCGCCAAGGCGCGCGCGCGGGCCGAACACAGGCTGCTGCTCATCGATCTCGGCGGCAATTGGTGCCTCGATTGCCGCATCCTGGCCGGCACGATGCAGCTGCCGCACCTGAAGCCGTTCCTCGACCAGCATTATGTCGAGGTGACCGTCGACATCGGTCGGTTCGACAAGAACCTGGCGATCCCGGAGCATTACGGCATCGCCAAACTGGCCGGTGTGCCGGCGGTGCTCGTCGTCAATCCGCGCACCGATCGCCTGATCGACAAGGGCCATGCCATCGCGCTGGCCGACGCGCGTAACATGACGCCGCAGTCGCTGGCCGATTGGCTGGCGCAATGGACCTGATCAACGGCGCCTGACCCCATGCCCCGCAGCCACCTGGGGCGAGCAGCGATCGCTGCGCCTCAGGTGATCATTCGCCGCAGCGTCGCGATCTGATCAGCTTCGGCGGCGGGTTTGTCGGTGCGGATACGGTTGATGCGCGGGAAGCGCATGGCGATACCCGACTTGTGCCGTGTCGAGTCGTGGATCGAATCGAACGCGATCTCCAGCACCAGCGTCTTCTCGACCTCGCGCACCGGGCCGAACCGGTTGATCGTGTTGGTGCGCACGAAACGATCCAGGAACTTCAGCTCCTCGTCGGTGATCCCCGAATAGGCCTTGCCGACCGGCAGCAGCTCGCCGTCGGCGGTCCAGCAGCCGAAGGTATAGTCGGAATAGAAGGACGAGCGCCGGCCGTTGCCGCGCTGCGCGTACATCATCACGCAATCGGCGACGAGCGGATCACGCTTCCATTTGTACCACAGGCCGGCACGACGCCCGGCGACATAGGGCGAGTCGCGCCGCTTCAGCATGACCCCCTCGATCGCGGCGTCGCGGGCGCCGGCGCGGATCTCGGTGAGCGCATCGAAATGCGCGGCGTCGATGACGGCGGAAAGGTCGAACCTTCCGGGGTCGAGCCGCGGCACGAATGCCTCCAGCCGCGCCCGCCGTTCGGTCCAGGGGCGATCGCGCAGATCCTCGTCACCGTCGAACAGGATGTCGTAGAGCCGGACGAACGCGGGATAATCGGCCAGCATCTTCGCCGACAGCTTCTTCCGGCCGAGCCGCTGCTGCAGCGCGTTGAAGCTCGCAGCACCCGCGCCCTCGCCCAGTCCGCCGCCCTGATCGCCGCCTTTGACCAGCAACTCGCCGTCGAGCACCCCGGAGGTGGCGAAGGCCTGCGCCACGTCGGGGAAGCTGCCGGTCACATCGTCGCCGGCGCGGCTGTAGAGGCGCGTCTGCCCCCCGACATGGACGAGCTGGACGCGGATGCCGTCCCACTTCCATTCGGCGACATAGTCGGCGAGGTCGACCGTCGCCCCCTCCAGCGGATGCGCGAGCATGAACGGACGGAACACCGGCACATCGGCCGCCCTGGGCTGGTGTCCTCGCCCCTCTGCCCAGGCGAACAGCGTCTCATAGGGCGGCGCGATGCCATGCCAGACTTCCTCGACCGCCTCGACGTCGAGCTCGAACGCCTGCGCCAGCGCCGTCTTGGCCAGCCGCGCCGAGACGCCGATGCGCAGCGCACCGGTCGCCATCTTGAGCAACGCGAAACGCTCCTCGGCGTCCAGCCGGTCGAGCATGGCGGCGAGCACGCCCGGCGCATCGGATCGCGACAGCGACATCAGCCGCTCGACTACGGCCGAAAGGCGGAGATCCTCGCCCTCCCCCTCTGGATCACCGGGCCACAGCAGCGCCACCGTCTCGGCCGAATCGCCGACATAATCGCGGCTCATGCGGAACAGCACCGGATCGACGCGTGATTCGATCAGGCCGCGGATCAGCGCCGGCTTGATCGCCGGCAGATCGAGCGTGCCGGTCAGCGCCGCCATCGCCCAGCCGCGATCGGGATCGGGCGTCGCCTTCAGATAATTGCCGATCAGCTTGAGCTTGCCGTTGCGCGATCGGGTGTAGATCAGCCGGTCGAGAAGCTGGGCGAAGGCGTGCATGCCACCCCAACGCTGGCGAGGCCGCAACGCTCCCGTTACGATGTCCGGATGATGCGGTGGATCATGGCAGCCGTGGCTGGGCTAGCGGCGGCGGCCGTGCTGACGGCGACGTTCGGCTTTTTCGAGGCGAGGGCCAGGCCGATCGTGCGCCGGGCAACCGTGATCCTTCCGGATTGGCCGCGAGGGGCACCGCCGGTCACGGTCGCGTTTGTCGCGGACATCCACATGGAAAGCGCGGCCATGAACCGCCCGCGGCTGCAACGCATCGTCGATCAGGTGAATGCGCTGCGTCCCGACCTGATCGTGCTCGCCGGCGATTTCATTCAGGGCGACGGAGCCGATGAGGCAAGGCGCGCCCTGCCGCTGCTCGCGCCGCCGCTCAGCGCGTTACACGCGCCGCTCGGCACGATCGCGGTGCTGGGTAACCATGACCATTGGACCGATCCGCCGGCGGTTGCCGCGATGCTGCGCCGGATCGGCGCGACGGTGCTCGACAATCAGGCGGTGCGGCGCGGACCGCTGGCGATCGGCGGCGTCGACGATCCCTATACGCACCATGACGAAGCGGTGCCGACGCTCGCCGCGATGCGCCGGCTAGGCGGTGCCGAGGTGATGATCGCGCATTCGCCGGACGAGGCGCACGGTCTTCCACCCGACGTGCATCTGCTGCTCGCCGGTCATACGCATTGCGGGCAGATCGTGCTGCCGCTGATCGGCGCGCCGGTCAGCGTCGCCGATCCTCGCTATCGCTGCGGCCTGATCCGCGATCCCGGCCGCGCGGTGATCGTCACCGCCGGCGTCGGCACCAGCCAGCTGCCGATGCGTCTCGGCGCGCCGCCCGACCTCTGGCTGATGCGCCTCGGCGGACCGGCCGGATCAGCCCGGCAGGTCGCCTTCGGGCGCAATCTCGACGATCGCGTCGATCTCCACCGCGGCGCCGAGCGGTAGCACCGGCACGCCGACCGCCGAACGGGCATGGCGCCCGGCATCGCCGAACAGCTGCAGCATCAGCTCGGAGGCGCCGTTGGCGACCTTCGGCTGGTCGGTGAACTTGCTGTTCGAATTGACGAACACGCCCAGCTTGACGATGCGACGGACGCGATCGAGGTCACCGAGAGCCGCCTTCATCTGCGCGACGAGCATCAGGGCGCAGCGTTGCGCCGCTTCCTGCCCGTATTCCAGGTCACGATCCTCGCCCAACCGGCCGGTCATCAGCTGGCCCTGCTCGAACGGCAGCTGGCCGGAGATGTGCAGCAGGCCCCCGGCCTCGACATAGGGGACGTAGGCGGCCACCGGCGCGGCGGGCTCCGGCAGGGTGAGCTCGAGCTCGTCGAGCTTGCGGTCGATTCGATTAGTCATGCCGAGCGGATGAACCAACCGCGCCGTGATGGTCAACCCGCGGCGGGCGTACCGGCGGCGAAACGCGCGGTGATCCACGCCTGCGCCTCTTGCCAGTCGTCGATCCGCGCGTGGGCATGCGGCGCCGCCGGCACGCGCGGCGCCATCGCCGGTTCGGAGATCATGTGCAGGCGATGGACCTGCGGCGCATGGCGCGCGACCGATTCATGATGCACGGCGAGATCGTCGACGAACACGGTGACCGGATTGCCATGCTCGGCAACCAGCCGCGCGACGGGATCACCCTTGCCGCCGCGATTGCATTCGACGCGATGCTCGATGCCGAACGCGGCGAGCTGGTCGATCCGCGCGGTGCGGCAGGAATCGCCCAGATTGGTCAGGATGACGATCTCGGCCACCTCGGCCAGCGCCGCCAGCGCCTCGCGCGCGTGCGGCACCAGCGTCTGGCGGCTCATCTCGGCGGGGAAGAAGCCGTCGAGCAGCGCCCACATCTCCTCCTGGCTGGGTCGGCTGCCGTCGCGCCGCGTCATGCTGTCGGCGAAATCGCCGCCGTCGAAGGTGAAGTGGATGTCGTGCGATTCGCGCAGCCACACGCCGAAATGCCGCACCATGTGCAGCAACACCTCGTCACAGTCGCAGATCAGCAGCGGCTTCACATCGTCTCCAGTGTTCGTCGGGCGCCGACCAGCGCCGCGGGGGTGGCGCCCAGCGCGTCGGCGCAGGCGATCAGATCGGGTTCGTGCGCCTCCAGAAAGCCCAGCGTGGCGGCGAGCACCGACGGCTCCGCCGCCCGCGCGCGCAGGTCGGCAGGCGCTAACCCAGTGAGCGCCAGCAGCCGTTCGGCGCGCTCCGGTGCGCCGAGCGTCCAGGCCAGCGCGTTCAACGCCAGCGCGACGGCATCCTGGTTGATTGTCTGATCGCTGCGCATCGACTATCGCTCGCCCGGTGACTGAGGACGAGCGGGACGTGGCAAAAAGGGTCCTCGTTGTCGAGGACAACGAGCTCAATCTGAAGCTGTTCTGCGATCTGCTGCGCGCGCATCAGTTCGTTGCCGAGCCGGTGCGCGACGGGCGCGAGGCGGTGGCGCGCGCGCGCGATTTGGTCCCCGATCTCATCATCATGGACATCCAGATGCCGCATGTCAGCGGTTTCGAGCTGATTGCGGAGCTGAAGGCCGATGCCGAGCTCGGCAGGATCCCGGTGATGGCGGTCACCGCTTATGCGGGGCGCGAGGACGAGGAGCGGATTCGTGCCGCCGGCGCCGATGCCTATGTCTCGAAGCCGATCAGCCTCGCGCGATTCGTGCAGGAGGTTACCGCGCTGCTGCCGGCAGACGAGCCGACCGACGTCCCGCCCGAGCCGGCGCCGGAAAGCTGACACGGCAAGAGCCGCGAAGCGTCTCCGCCCGCGGCCCTCGAGTCCCCGAAGGGACGCATGACAGACGCCGGCGCGAAGCCGGCGGTCACGTCACTTGATCTTGGCTTCCTTGAACTCGACGTGCTTGCGCGCGACGGGATCGTACTTGCGGAAGGTGAACTTCTCGGTCTGCGTGCGCGGATTCTTCTTCGTGACGTAGAAGAACCCGGTGTCCGCCGTGCTGACGAGCTTGATCTTGACGGTGGTCGGCTTGGCCATGACCTGAAATCCTGCGTATGACGAAAACATAAAGAGCGGCGAACGCGCGTCCGCCGCTCATCAGGTGCGGGCGGATGCGACAATCGGCGGCGAAAGTCAAGGCCGGCGCCGCTTTCCGCCGGCGATCGCCTCGTAACGATCGGCCAACCGATCGACCGCATCGACCAGCGCGGCGCCGAGATCGTCGTCGTCGACGTCGGGGCGATCGCTCGGTCGTTCTCCGCGGCCGCCCTCCCCCGCCGCGCATTGCCGCAGCCAGTCGATTCGCGCCGTTGCCGCCGTGATCGCTGCCTCCGGCAGATGGCCGCGATAGGTCGCCTCGCGCACCAGATAGCCGCAGCGGCGCGCGGCGCGGATCGTCAGCAGATAGCGGCGATCGACCAGCCGCAGCCAGCCCCGCTTGAGTGCGCCGACCGCATTGCGCAGATCCTGCCCCGCCTGCTGCAGGCGCCGGATGGGATCGTCACGGTTGCTGCCGCGTGCCTCGGGCGCCGCGGCGATCGACTCGCGTAGCGCGTCGAGGAAGGCGGTGAACTGCTCGGCGAAAGCGGCACGCTGGCGCACCGGCAGCACGAAGATGGTGGCAAGCGTGCCGATCGCGGCGCCGGCCGCGGTCTCTTCCAGCCGCAACACCAGCAGCTCGGGCTTGAACATGCCGAGTAGGCTGTAGAGCAGCGCCAGCATCAGCGTGATGAAGAAGATCATCGTGCCATAGGCGGCCTGGAAGGCGTAGAAGGCCAGGAACACGCAGAGCAGCGACAGCACGATCGTCACGATCGTGTGCCCGGTCACCAGCGTCGCCAGGCCGATGCCGACCAGCACCCCGGCCACCGTGCCGGCGACGCGCTGCAGCCCCTTCACCAGCGATTCGCTGCGCGAGCCGGCGCCGATGCCGACGATGAACGCGGCGATCAGCGCCCAATACCAGCGCTGGCCGGAGATCAGTGAGCCGGCGATGATCGACAGCCCGGCGCCGACCGCGACCTGCGCCGTCTGCCGAATCTCGGTGCGCTGGATGAGCGGCGCCGCCATCAGTCGAGCGGCGCCGTCTCGACCGGCGCCGCATCGCGCGAGGCGGGATCGTCGCGGTCCAGCGCGGCGATGAGCGCGTCGATGGCGCGCAGCAGCGGCCCCTGGGGGTCGGCTTCGCGCTTGGGCAGCGGCCGACCGCCGACCAAGGCGGCGTTGAGTTCGTCGAGCTTCTGGCAGGCGAGATCGCGTTGCGCCTGCCCGCCGTAATGCGCCGCCACGCGAATCAGGCGCTCGGCGGCCAGTTCGAGCGCGAAGAAACGGTCCCAGGACAGATGCGAGCGATTGTCGGGCAACTCTTCGATGTCGTTGAGTTCATTCTGCGCGACGAGGAACGCTTCGTTGAGTCGCGCAAGCTCGCGCTGGACGCGATGCTCGTTGCGCTCGGTCATGTCGGGCGGGTTGTGCCCATCGGCGCCGGCGACGAGGTCGCGCACGGCACGAACGATTCGCCCGATCCGCCGGTCGAGATGATAGCGCACGCGCTGCAGCAACTCGGTCGCATCATCGCGCATCAGCCACAGGCGCAGCAGCGACACCGCCGCAGCGCCGATCAGCGCCGTCACCAGCACCTTGGGCAGCATCGCCGGCGCCACCTTCAGGAAATCGCCCATGAACGAGCCCATGAACGATATCAGGCCCAGCGCCATGCCGCGCGGCCCGGCGATGCGCGCCAGCGACGCACCGACGCAGACCAGGAACACGACGACGTCGGCAAGGCGCGGGTTGCCCGACAAGGCGCCGGCAACGCCCATCGCCACAGTGATCGTCACCGCGAGCAACACCAGCGAGACGATCTTGGCCCGGTCGCCATCGTCACGCACCGCGACATTGCCGAAGATGCAGATCAGGAAGGCGGCGGCGAAGGCCGGCGCCATCTGCTTGCTGCCGCCGAACAGCAGTACGGCGATGCCGACCGTGAGGATTACCGCGGCGATCGCGCGGGCGGCGGTGTGCAGCCGCACGAGACCGGGATCGGGGCCGAACAGCGTCTCCACCCGGTCGGCCAGCCAGCGCCGCGCGGGACGGTCGAGCAGCGCTGCCATCGGCTTCTTGTTCTCCTGTCGCGACCGGCGGCGCCCGTCTGGTACGCGCCGACGATTCGGCCGCGCAACGATGATGGGGAAATGCCGGAACGGGGTCCGCGGTTCCGGCCTAAACCCCGCCTTTACCCGCGGCGTGGCAGGTGAGCGCGTGATGCGCAGCGTGGGCACCAAGACGACGAACCCTACCGGGGGCAGGCCATGGACGCGCTGATGGCGGCGCTGGTCGCGGCAGCGCTGGCGCAGACGACCGATCGCAGCGCGTGGCTCGCGGCGCGGCTCGGCGACCGGTTCGAGGGGCGGCGGGCCGCGGTGATCGCCGGGTTGGCGGCGGCGCTGATCGTCGTCAACGCGATCGCCGCGGTGGCGGCGCGGCTGGTGGCACCGCTGCTGACGCCCAATGCCTCGGCGCTGCTGCTCGCCCTGGCCCTGGTGTCGGCGGGGGGCGCCGCGTTGGTGCGCCCAAAGCCGCCTCGGCTGAAGGACGCACGCGCCGGGGCGCTGATCGCCAGCCTGGCCGGGGCGCTGGCGCTTGGTATCGGCGACCGCACGCAATTCATCACCTTCGCGCTTGCGGCCCGCACGCCGCTGCCGGTGCTCGCCGCCGTCGGCGCGACGCTGGGCGGCCTTGCCATCCTGATCCCGGCTGCGCTGGCCGGCGAGCGCGCACGCGCGGCGCTGCCCGAGGCGGCGATCCGCCTGGGCGCGGCGGCGGTGTTGCTGCTGTGGGGCGTGATCGCCGCACTCGGCGCGCTGCGCCTGATCTGACGCGCGGGCGGCTGCCGGCGCAGGAGGAGTAATCGCTTGTTTCGTCTGCCGAACCGGTCACGGTGCGGCTAACCTGTGCCTGCCTTACCGCGGGGGCGCGGCAGCACCGGGGCCGACGCCACCCAAAGGCGCCGGCCCCTCGTCATCGTCAGAGCTTCATCCTCAGAGCTTCTCGGTCAGTTCCGGCACGACCTTGAACAGGTCGCCCACCAGGCCGATGTCCGCCACCTGGAAGATCGGCGCATCCTCGTCCTTGTTGATGGCGATGATGGTCTTCGAATCCTTCATGCCGGCGAGGTGCTGAATCGCGCCGGAGATGCCGATCGCGATATAAACCTCGGGCGCGACGATCTTGCCGGTCTGGCCGACCTGATAATCGTTGGGGACATAGCCCGCATCGACCGCCGCGCGGCTGGCACCGACCGCGGCACCCAGCTTGTCGGCCAAGGGCTCGATATACTGGTGGAAATTCTCGCTGGAGCCCAACGCCCGGCCGCCCGATACGATGATGTTCGCCGAGGTGAGTTCGGGACGTTCGGAGCCGGCGATCTCCGCACCGGCGAAGGTGGACAGCCCTTGGTCGCCGGTGGTCCCCGCGCTCTCGATCTCGGCTGAGCCGCCCTCGGCAGCCGCCTTCTCGAACGCGGTGGTACGCACGGTGATCACCAGCTTCTTGTCGCTGGTCTTGACCGTGGCGATGGCGTTGCCGGCGTAGATCGGTCGGGTGAAGGTGTCCTCGCCCTCGACCGACAGGATATCGGAAATCTGCATCACGTCGAGCAGCGCGGCAACGCGCGGCGCGATATTCTTGCCCGTCGTCGTGGCCGGTACGACGAACGCGTCGTGATGCCCCATCAGCTCGACGACCAGCGGCGCGACGTTTTCGGCCAGAGCGTGTGCATAGGCCGCATCGTCCGCGACATGGACCTTGCCGATGCCGGCAATCTTGGCGGCAGCTTGCGCGACCGGGTCGACACTCTGACCGGCCACCAGAAGGTGGACCTCACCAAGCTTCGACGCCGCCGTCACGGCCGCCAGCGTGGCATCCTTGACGGCTTTGCCGTCATGTTCGACCCAAACCAGAGTCTTCATTTTCTGACCTCTTCCTATCCCGTTCGCCCTGAACTTGTGGAGGGCGGTGCGTCTCAATCGGGCTTCGACAGGCTCAGCCCGAACGGCCGGAGTGGTGGGTTACTTCGCGACGCCCATCGACTTCAGCTTGTTCACCAGTTCGTCGACATCGGCGACCTTGATGCCCGCCGTGCGCTTGGCCGGCTCGGCGACGTTGGTGACGGTGAGGCGTGGGCTCACGTCGACGCCGCAATCGGCCGGCGACTTGGTCGCCATCGGCTTCGACTTGGCCTTCATGATGTTGGGCAACGAGGCATAGCGCGGCTCGTTGAGGCGCAGATCGGTGGTGACGATCGCCGGCAACTTCAGGTCGTCGGTCTCCAGCCCGCCGTCGACCTCGCGCGTCACCTTGGCGCGGCCATCGGTGATCTCGACCTTGGAGGCGAAGGTGCCCTGCCCCCAGCCGAGCAGGCCGGCGAGCATCTGGCCGGTCTGGTTGTTGTCATCGTCGATCGCCTGCTTGCCCAGGATGACGAGTTCGGGGCCCTCTTCCTCGACGATCTTGGCGAGGATCTTGGCGACGCCGAGCGGCTCGACGCGTTCGTCGGTCTGCACCAGGATCGCGCGATCGGCGCCCATGGCGAGCGCGGTGCGCAGCGTTTCCTGGCACTTCGCTTCGCCGATCGACACAGCGACGATCTCGGTGACCGTCCCCTTCTCCTTCAGCCGGATCGCCTCTTCGACGGCGATCTCGTCGAACGGGTTCATGCTCATTTTGACGTTGGCGAGATCCACGCCCGACCCGTCGGCCTTCACCCGGGGCTTCACGTTATAGTCAAGCACCCGCTTGACCGGCACCAAGACTTTCATTGCAGCGTCCTCCGCTCATCTGTTCTCTGGCCATTTTCAGGCGCGGTATGGCGCCTCAATGGCCGTTTCGCGTGGCTTTCGCAAGTCGGGTACGGCAAAGCGCGGGTGCCGTAGCGGCATGCCGCCTCGCCTTCATATCGCCCAACGAATAGGGGCCCGGGCGTATCCGCCCGAGCCCCCATGTCATCGGTCGCCAGGCGACAATCAAGCCGCGTTGCGGACCTCGGCGACGATCTTCTTGGCAGCATCGCCCAGATCGTTGGCCGGCACGATCGCGAGGCCGGAATTGGCGAGGATTTCCTTGCCCTTGTCGACGTTGGTGCCTTCCAGGCGGACGACCAGCGGCACCGACAGGTTCACTTCCTTCGCCGCGGCGACGATGCCCTCGGCGATGATGTCGCAGCGCATGATGCCGCCGAAGATATTGACCAGGATGCCCTTCACCGCCGGGTCCGAGAGGATGATCTTGAACGCCGCGGTCACCTTCTCCTTGTTGGCGCCGCCGCCGACATCGAGGAAGTTCGCCGGGAATTCGCCGTTCAATTTGATGATATCCATCGTCGCCATGGCGAGACCGGCGCCGTTGACCATGCAGCCGATGTTGCCGTCGAGCTTGATGTAGGCGAGATCATACTTGGACGCCTCGATCTCGGCCGGATCCTCCTCGGTCTCGTCGCGCAGCGCGAGCAGTTCCGTGTGGCGGAACATCGCGTTCGAATCGAAGCCGACCTTGGCGTCGAGCACCATCAGCTTGCCGTCGTCGGTGACCGCCAGCGGATTGATCTCGATCTGGCTGGCGTCGGTGCCGAGGAAGGCGTCATAGCCCTTGCCGGCGAGGCTCTGCGCCTGCTTGGCGAGATCGCCGGTCAGCCCGAGCGCGGTCGCGACGGCGCGGCCGTGGTGCGGCTGGAAGCCTTCGGCCGGGTCGATCGTGATCGTGGTGATCTTCTCCGGCGTGTCGTGGGCGACCTTCTCGATCTCCATGCCGCCTTCCGTTGAGGCGACCACGGCGATCCGACCGGTCTCGCGGT
>JBQCHA010000156.1:0-35925 GCA_051955175.1 Sphingomonas sp. | reverse complement strand
AAGGACTATTACGGCAAGACGGTGAACGGCCATCTGCTCGGCACCGGCACGCCCAATTCGGGACCGCTGAGCTAGGGCGATGGCGGCGGCGGACCAGCGCCAGCTGTTCGCGATCGACGGGCTGTTCTGCGGCGGCTGCGCACGCGGACTGGAGAGCCGGTTGCAGCGGCTGGACGGCGTGGCGGAGGCCGGCGTCCATTTCGTCACCGCCTCCGCGCTGGTGCGATGGGACGGTGCGCGATGCGACCGTGACCGCATCGCCGCCTGCGTCGGCGAGGCCGGCTATCGCCTGATCGAGCGCCACGATCTGGGCGAGGCGGCGGCGCGGCTGGCGGCGGCGACGCGGATGCTGGCCTATCGGCTGGCGATCGCCGTGTTCTTCGGCATGTTCGCGATGGGCGCGGCGTGGATTCTCTACGCCGCGCCCGATCTGGACCGCGCGAGCGCATGGTGGATCGCCTTCGCCTCGGGCGTGATGACGCTGCCCGTGCTGACCTTTGGCGGGGCGGGCATGTTTCGCATGGGCGTCCGCTCGATTGCCCTGCGCACCGCGAGCATCGATCTGCTGCTGGGTCTGAGCACGCTCGGCACCGTCGCACTGTCGATCGCGAACCTCGTGCGCGGCGAACCTCATGTCTATTTCGATGCCGCCGCGATGCTGGTGACGCTGCGGCTGGCCGGGCAATTGATCGAGACGCGCGTGCGCGCCAATGCCACCGCGGCGTTGCAGGCGATCGAGGCGCTGGCACCGGAGAGCGCGCGGCGCGTGGACGAGGATCAGGCCGTGCCGATCGCGGCGCTGGCGACCGGCGACCGCATCATCGTCGATGCCGGCGCGGTGGTGACGATCGACGGCGTGATCGAGCGCGGCGAGAGCCTGGTAGATCGTGCGCTGTTGACCGGGGAAAGCGGCGGCTGCCGCGTCGGCCCCGATGATCGTGTGCAGGCCGGCACGATCAACCTCGAACGGCGGCTGATCGTCATCGTCGATCGCGTCGCCGGGGATCGCGATGTCGATCGCATGGGCGGACGCGTGGCGATCGAAATCGCCGGCAAGGGCGCGCGCACGGGGCTGGCCGACCGGGTCGTCGCCTGGCTGGTGGTGGCGATGCCGGTGCTGAGCCTCGCCGCGCTGGCGATCGGCATGTGGCGCACGGGATCGCTGTGGACCGGCATCGCCGATGCGCTGGCGGTGGCGGTGGTGATCTGTCCGTGCGCGCTGACCATCGCCCAGCCACTGGCGCATCTGCGCGCGGTGGCGCGCGGCGCGCGCGAGGGGTTGCGGATCGCCGATCCCGGCCAGCTCGATGCGCTGGCCGGCGTGCGCGCGGCGGTGTTCGACAAGACCGGCACGCTCACCACCGGCGATCTGCGCGTCGCCACCGTGACCGCTATGACGGGCTGGGCCGAGGCGGAGGTGCTGAAGTTCGCCGCCGCGGCGGAAACCGGCATCGATCATCCGATTGCGCGCGCTATCATCGCGGCGGCGGGTGGCGAGATCGGTCCCGGCGGCGTGCGCGACGGCCGCGCCGCGACGTTGGTTGAGCGCGATGTGATCGTGCGAAGCAGCGCCGATACCGCACCCGACGGCCGGATGCTGCTCGACGTCGTGATCGGGGGCGCGCGCGCCGGGACGATCGCGCTGGAGGACAGCATCGATCCGGCGGCCGTGGCGACGATGCGCTGGTTCCACGATCACCGCATCGCGCTGCGCCTCGCCACCGGCGATGCCGAGGGGCCGGCCCGCGCCATCGCGGCCGCGGTCGGCCTCGCCCGCCACGAGATCGCCGCCGGCTGCACGCCCGCGGCCAAGGCCGATCTGGTCCGCGCGCTCGACGGGCCGGTGCTGGTGGTGGGCGACGGAATCAACGACGCCCCCGCGCTCGCCGCCGCCGATTGCAGCGTCACCGTCGCGCGCGCCCATGCCGCCGCCACCGCGACCGCCGGCATCGCCATCGTCGAGGGCGGGCTGTCGCGGATCGCGGTGGCGATGCGGATCGCGCGTCGGACGCGCGGCGTCGTCGCGCAGAATCTGGCGCTGGCGATCGGCTACAATCTAATCGCGGTGCCGATCGCGCTGGCCGGCGGGATGACCCCGCTGATCGCCGCCATCGCGATGACGGCAAGCTCGGCGGCGGTCAGCCTCAACGCGCTGCGGGCGGGCTAACTCCGCTCAAAAATTGAACAGGATGGAGGCGTAGCCGTAATTGGTGTCGCCGGTATCGGGCGCGTTGGGGGCGTCGCGCAGGAAGCGGCCCTTGAACAGGCGCGCATAGCCGACCTCCAGTTGCGCGACTTTGGGCATCAGCCAATAGGACGCGCTGGCCTCCAGTTGCTGCCCGGCGAAGCGCCCCGACTGGCCGGTGGCATCGCGCACCCCCGTCGAGCCGAAGCTGTCGGTGCGGCTCGCCAGCCACAGCGCGCGGTACATGGCGAACGCGCTCCAGCGTTTATCCGGCTTCACCTCGACGCGCACGCCAGGGGAAATTTCGTTGGAGCGGCTGAGCGGCCCGTACAGCCCCGTCGGTCCATATTCGAAGCGGCGCGCGCCGTAGAGCTGATCGAACCGGCCGATGCTGCGGCCCTTGCCGTCGCCGCTGCCATAATCGAAGATCGCCTCGACGCGCGGCTGCCACGATCCGGCGAAGGTATGCCCGACCCCGGCATGCGCGAACCACGCCTTGACCGGCAGCGACGTTACGTCCGTCGGGGCAGACGTGGCGTGTTCGTGCCCGCGTTGCAGGATTGCTTCCACGTCGAAGTCGGTAACGCCCGCCTTGGGCTTGCGATAGAAGCGCACCCCCGGCGTGAAGAGGTGACGGTTGGTCGTCTGATATCCCGGCGCATCGCGTTCATCGAGGCCATAGCCGTAGAATTCGAAGCTCGCGCCCGACAGCGCCAGCGGAATCTGATAATCGACGCCATAGAGCTGGACGTCGGTGCTCTCGCGGTCCCACTCGACGTGATTGTGGCGGATGCCAGGCGCGTCCGACGGCAGGCGCGTCTGCGGCATCACCCAGAAAGCGGTCAACAGGCTGCCGTCTCCGCCCTTCCGCTCCAGCTTGACACCGGTGTAGGAATTGGTCGTGTTGCGGAAATTCTGACGCGAGACGAGCCGCTTCGAGCCGATCGACATGGTCATGCGGCCGCCGGTGATCTCGGTCTTGCTGCCGCTGCCGAGTGCCGAGCCGAGGTCGACGCCGATATAGGCCTGGACGAGTTCCAGCGCGTTGACCTCCCCGGTGCTGACCGAGGAATTCTTGTTTTCCAGATAGGCACGCGAATCCCACAGCTCGCCGCCGATCTTGATCGGGCCGGGGTGATATTCGCCGAACAATGTGGTGCGCAGCGACAGCAGCTGATCGTCCTGCGCCGCGGTCGGGCGGAACTGGCCGTCAATCCCCTCAATGCGGGCGCGAAAGCTGCCCGACAGCGTAAAATCATCGGGCGAGCCGATCGCATTTTCCAGCGCGTTGGTGCTACTCGTGTCCTGCGCAGCGGCGGGAACGGCGATCATCGCCAACAATATGCCGGTGTGCGCGGCGGCGATCGTCTTCAATTTCATGGCAAATCCCTTTGTCGATCCTCCAGAAAATACGCTTCAGCTTAAGCGAGCCTTACGAAGCTCATTCCGATCAGCGATTTCCTGCCGCTCCCGCTCCAGACTACCGCCATGGAACAAAAGCGCTGACATGGCCCTTTTCCCGCAATTATCTCCGCCCCGCCGGTCCGGCGCGGGTTGCTGCTTTCACGGAGGTGCTCAATGACCGCTTCGCTCTGGGATCAGCGGTTTGCCGTTGATGGCTATGTGTTCGGGACGGAGCCGAATGCCTTTTTGAAGCGGGAAGCGATACGGCTGCCGCCGCACGGCCGCGTGCTTGCGGTCGCTGACGGTGAAGGACGTAACGGCGTCTTTCTGGCGCAACGCGGCTTCGATGTCGTGGCCACCGATATCTCCTCGGCGGGGCTTGCCAAAGCCAGTCGCCTCGCGAAGGAGCGCGGCGTCGCGCTAACCATGGAGCAGATTGATCTCGCGCACTATAGCTGGCCAGAGGCGGCGTTCGATGCCGTCGTTGCGATCTTCGTCCAGTTCGCGGACCCGGTACTGCGCGCCAGCATGTTTTCGGGCTTCATCAGAACGCTGCGGCCGGGCGGTATTCTGCTGCTCGAAGGCTATCGCCCCGAACAACTTCGCTTTGGAACCGGAGGACCGAAGGTCGAGGAAAACCTCTACACCGAAGAGCTGCTGAGGGAGTCGTTCGCCACGTTGGAGATCCTGGACATCAGCAGCTACCAAGCCGAATTGCACGAAGGGTCCGGCCATGACGGAATGTCAGCGGTGATCGACATGGTTGCGCGCAAGCCACTCTCGCCTTGAGGAGTGAATACCTGGCGCTGCATCGTCGGGTTCCTAAGCGCCGTCGTCCACAGCGACGGCGCGTGTCCGCCACCGCAGGAACAGCGCGACAAGGATGATAATCGGCAACACCGCAAGGGCGCCGATCCTAGCTTCGGGCTGGCCGGTCCAGCGCGCGATGACCGGGAAGAAGCGCCCGAGCAGCCCGAGCGCATAATAGCTGACCGCCACCACCGACAGCCCTTCGACGAGGTGTTGAAGCCGCAATTGCCGCGCAGCATTGGCGTCCATCGAGCGCAGCAGCTCCACATTCTGCGCCTGCATCGACAGATCGACGCGCGTGCGCAGCAGCGATGTCGCGCGCTCGATCCTCACCGACAGTGTCTCCAGCCGCCGGACGAACGACGCGCAGGTGCGCACCGCCGGCAGCAGGCGACGATCGGTGAACTCGGCGAGCGACTGGAAACCGGCGACGTCTGTGCATTCGAGTGAGGCGAGCCGGTCCTGTGCAATCTGGGCATAGGCGGTGGTCGCGCTCATGCGAAAGCCGGTCGCGGTGGTGATCGCGGCGGCTTTGGCGGACAGCTCGCACAGCTCGTCGAGCAGCGCCGCCGCGTCGTCGGTGCTCGCCAGCCGGGCGGCGATCGCAGCCAATAGGTCCTCGAGTGCCGCCAGTTTTCCGCTCTCGCTCTGCACCAGCGGAAGGCCGAGCAGCGCCAGATTGCGATAATTGCCGAGTTCCTGGATGCGCTGGACGAGCCGGCCGAGATCGGCGGGCGGCACCTCCCCCGCCGCGATCAGCAATCGACCATAGCCGTCTTCGTGGAGGTGGAAATCGGACCAGAGCCGCGCCGCGCCAAGCCGGCAGCTGACGACCTCCGACGGCGCGAAGCCGAGCCCTGGCAATACCGCCGCAGCCGCCGCCTCGTCCGCCACGATTGCAATCCGCGTTGCCCGGATGACGCGCCCGGGCGCGGCCTCGAGCCAGTCGAGCGCGTCGCTCGCCCCGGCACAGGCGACGAACGGCGCATCGTCGTGCGATGGCGAAATGATCGTCGTGGTGCTGGCCTCGCTGTGGCGCTCCCATAACAGTTCGACGCCGTCCGCGCGGCCTGCGGCGTCGCGGTCGCGGATGCCGAGCGCCTCCCCGGCGACATGAGGCATCGCGCCGATATGGGCACGCTCGGTGTCACGTTCTTCGGGCGCCAGCAGGCGCACCGTCTGCGTCATCGTCACTGGCGCGGCGAGCGGCGGCATTCGCCGCATGTGCATTTCCGATACGATGACATCGCGCAGCGGATGGCTTTCCAACGTCAAGATGCCAACCTTTTCCAGGGCAGGAACGCCGGGGTAGCGCGACGATAGGCGCGATAGGCATCGCCGTACCGCGCGACCAGGCGCTGTTCCTCGATGCGGCTGCCCACGATGAGGTAGAGGCTCGCCCAGATCGCGGTGGCGAGGCCGAGCGGCGATCGCGCCAGCCCCCACAGCATCAGGAACAGCGCGCTGTAGAGCGGATGCCGCATCCACCGGTGCAAGCCGTCCAGCGCCAGCGGCTCGTCATCGTCGCCGTCGCCGTGCAGCTGAGCGATTCCAATGAATGGCGCGGCGCGATAGCTGCGCAGCGCGGCGAAACCGAGCACCGCACCGCCGACGACCATCGCGTCGCCCAGCCAAATGAGCCACATAGGCAGCGCGAAGCCGGCGCTGCCCGCGGCGAGCCAGCGTCCGATCGCCAGCACGACGCCGAGATGGACGATGGCGACGAGATTATAGGCAAGCCGGTGGAACCGCCCCGCGACGGCGAGCACCCCGCGGTTGCGCCGTGCGCCGGCGAGAAGGCTATGCCCCACGCCGAAGCTCAGCCACGCCAGCGCATAGATCAGCTGATCGGTCGCACTCACCAGCCGGCGATCGGCCGATGCGATTGTGTCGCACCCGTCATGCCCAATCTATTCGGCAACGTTGACGAAGGCATAGCCATGCTCCTGCGCGCGATCGACCGCGACGATCCCGGCCGGCACGATCACCGCGCCCGGGATCAGGTTCGCCTTCAGTTCGTCCTCGATCGTCTTGGCGGGCTTGCCGCTCGTTTTGGCGATCTGCACGGCCATTCCCTGCGTGGCCATGCCGCACACGGCAAAGCGCGCACCCTTGGCGGCGAGGGACGCCAAGGTGACCGGCGCGTCGTCGCCGTCCTTGCCTTTGGGCGCGCCCGTGCCGGCGGGCTTCGCTGGTGACAATAGCGGGTTGCCCGTGGTCGCCCGGATCGCTTGCTCACCTTCGAGCTTGAGCGCGCCGGCGAAGAACGCGCCATGGCCGGCCCATATTGCATTGTTGTAGCCGAACGGCGTCGCGATATGGCGCAGCACGATCATCAGCCCGAGCTGTTGCGGATCAAGCCCATATCCGCTCTCGTTCGCGGCGTAATAGGTGTTGGCGTAGAAGATCGCCGATGCGACGGCGGCGGGCGCGGTCGTGTCGAACATCAGGCGGTGGCGCGTCCCCGGCTTGTCCATCCAGTCGTCCTGCGTCTCGACTGCCGGCTGCCAATGCCCGGCGGCATCAGCCGCCCGTGCTCGCGCAGGCAGCGCCAACGCTCCCGCGCTCGCCAACAAGGCGCCGCCGCCGATGATCGGCCGCCGATCCGCTACTCGCTCCGTCATTTGTATCCCCCTTCTGGAAAGACTGGCCGCGCGAAGGACATGGCCACGGTGTCACGCTCGTCCGAAATGGTCTGCGACGCAAACCTTTGGTTTGGGGGCGTCAAGCGCCGACCCAAAACCGCAGCAGAACGCTCACCAGGGCGAGCGCCAGTACGCTCGCCAGCCAGATCGCCGCCATCCAGCCGATCCGCTTCCACAGGGGCGCCGGCGTTTCCATCAATGGTAACCGTGCGTGCCGACCTTGCCGCGGAACACCCAATAGGCCCAGCCGGTATAGGCCAGGATCATCGGCAGGATGATGATGACGCCGACCAGCATGAAGACCTGGCTCTGCGCTGGTGCCGCCGCCTGCCAGATCGTCACCGCGCGCGGGACGATATAGGGGTAGAGGCTCACCCCCAGCCCGACGAAGCCGAGGAAGAAGATCGCCAGCGCCATCAGGAAGGGCAGCCGCTCACCGCCGCGCCTGAGGCTCCAGAAGAACACGCCCGCGATGATCGCGGTCAGCAGCGGCACCTGCGCGGTGATGAGAACGCCCGGCGTGACGAACCAGCGGTGCCAATAGTCATAGGTAAGGAACGGCGTCGCCGCGCTCACCGCCGCCAGCGCGACCAGCGTTGCGATGCCGAGCCAGAAGGTAAGGCGCCGCGCATGCGCCTGCCCCGACCCTTCGGTCTTCCACACCAGCCAGCTCGCGCCGAGCAGCGCATAGCCGATCACCACCGCGACGCCAGTGAGGATCGTGAACGGGCTCAGCCAGTCGAGCCAGCCGCCGGCATAAGCGTCATTCTCGACATGCACGCCTTGCAGGATTGCGCCGAGCGTCATGCCCTGTGCGAGCGCGGCTGCGGTCGAACCGAGCGTGAAGGCGACATCCCAGTAGCGGCGGTGACGCGCGTCGCGCCAGCGGAACTCGAACGCGACGCCGCGGAACACCAGCCCCAGCAGCATCGCGATCATCAGCGGATAGGTCGCCGGCAGGATGATCGAGAAGGCGAGCGGGAACGCCGCCATCATCCCGCCGCCGCCGAGCACCAGCCACGTTTCGTTGCCGTCCCACACCGGCGCGATGCTGTTCATCGCCTGATCGCGCTCCCCGCCCACCGCGAGACTGGGAAAGAGGATGCCGATGCCGAGATCGAAGCCGTCCATCACGACATAGGCGAACACCGCAAAGGCGATGATGACCGCCCATGCCGTCGCAAGATCGAAGTTATAGGTCATGGCTGGCCGTCCGTCGGCGTGTGGTGCTGGTCGATGCCCGATGCTGGCGTGATGCCGGCGGCGCGGCGCGGCGTGTGCCGCGGTTCGCGCTCACCTCGCTCGGGTGGGTGCGACGCCAGCTTGAGCACGTAGTAAATGCCCGCGCCGAACACGAAGAAATAGACGATCACGAATGCCAGCAGCGATGTCGCCACGGCCGGCGCGGCAAGCGGCGAATGCGACTGAGCGGTGCGCAGATAGCCATAGACCGTCCATGGCTGCCGCCCGACCTCGGTCGTCACCCAGCCGGCGATCACCGCGACGAAGCCCGCCGGCCCCATCGCAATCGCGGCGCGGTGGAGCCAGGGCCAGTCGTATAGCTTGCGCCGCCACCGCGCGACGAGGCTGAACAGGCCAAGCCCGAGCATGGCGAAGCCAAGCGCGACCATGATGCGGAACGACCAGAAGACGATGGGCACCGGCGCCCATTGATCGCGCGGGAAATCCTTGAGGCCGGGCAGCGGGGCATTGGGATCATGCTTGAGGATCAGCGAGCCGACCTTGGGCACCTCGACCTTGTAGTTGACGCGGCCCTCGGCATTGCTCGGCAGCCCGAACAGCACCAGTGGCGCGCCGGTCGGGCTGGGATCGTAATCGCCCTCCATCGCCAGCACCTTGGCCGGCTCGTGCTCGAGCGTGTTGAGCCCCTGCGTGTCGCCCGCGAGGATCTGGATCGGCGCAACCAGCGCCGCCATCCACATCGCCATCGAAAACATCTTGCGCACGCCGGGATTGTCGCGGCCCCGCAGCAGGTGCCAGCCAGCGACGCCCCCGACGACCAGCGCCGTCGTCAGATATGAGGCGATGACGGTGTGGACGAGCCGATAGGGAAAGCTGGGATTGAAGATAATCGGCAGCCACGATCCTGCTGGCACGAACTGCCCGCGTGCGTTGATCGCGAAACCGACCGGCGTGTGCATCCAGCTGTTCGCCGCGATGATCCAGGTCGCCGAGATGAGCGTGCCGAGCGCGACCATGCAGGTGGCGAAGAAGTGCAGCCGCTTTCCAACCTTGGAAATACCGAACAGCATTACGCCTAGAAACCCCGCCTCGAGGAAGAAGGCGGTGAGCACCTCATAGGCCATCAGCGGCCCGATCACCGGGCCCGTCTTGTCCGAGAACACCGACCAGTTGGTGCCGAACTGGTACGACATGACGATGCCCGAGACGACCCCCATGCCGAACACGACCGCAAAGATCTTCAGCCAATACCGGTAGAGGTTGGCGTACACGCCCTTGCCGGTTTTCAGCCACAGCGCTTCGAGCACCGCCAGATAGCTCGCCAGCCCGATCGAAAAGGACGGGAAGATGAAGTGGAAGCTCACCGTGAAGGCGAACTGCGCGCGCGCGAGAATGACCGGATCGAGATGCTCGAACATGTTAGGCCCCGTTGGGTCGGCGGCGCGTCCAGCCTGGACTGCGCCCGCCGCCGGATGGCGTCAATCGACTTTGGTGGTGCGCAGATATGGCCGGTGTTCGGTCCACCCCTGCGGAAACAGCGTCTTCGCCTCGGCGTCCTTGATCGATGGCGGGATGATGACGTCCTTGCCCTTCTGCCAATCGGCCGGGGTGGCGATGCGCTTGGCGTCGCCGAGCTGGAGCGCATCGATCACGCGCAGGATCTCGTCGAAATTGCGCCCGACGCTCATCGGATAGGTCATCGTCAGGCGGATCTTCTTGTTCGGATCGATGATGAACACCGATCGCACCGCCGCCGTCTCGCTCTGCTCGGGGTGGATCATGTCGTACATTCTGGCGATCTTCAGATCGGCATCGGCGACGATCGGGAATTGCAGATCGGTGTGCTGCGTGTCGTTGACGTCGGCGATCCACTTGCGGTGTTCGGCGGCGGTATCGGTCGACAGGCCAAGCGGCTTGGTGTTGCGCGCGGCGAACTGATCGGCAAGCTGCGCGGTGCGGCCCATCTCGGTGGTGCACACGGGGGTGAAATCGGCCGGGTGGCTGAAGAAGAACACCCAGGCATCACCAGCCCAATCATGGAAGCTGATCTCGCCATTCTGGGTATCGACGGTGAAGTCCGGCGCGGTATCGCCGATATGCAGGGTCATGATGCTCACTTCTTATTTGCGGGTTGAACGGCAGGGCCGGAGGCTGTCGCCATCCAGCCCCATTTCCTGAAGATCGCGGCCCCTTGCGGCGATTTCAGAAAGGTTACGAAACGGGCGGCGTCGGGGTTGGCGTCGCCGGCCTTGGTCAGCGCCACGCCGGCGTCGCGGTAGATGCGGTATTGCGGCTCGACGGCCACGCTGTCGGCAATGCCGGGATTGGCCTTTGCCCAGATGCCCCAGATGATCCAGGCATCGATCGTCGGGTCGCTGGTCCAGGCCTGTTTGGCGTCCGCGCTGGAGCCGGCATAGCGCACGATATTGGCACGCAGCGCGCGCACGGTGGCGATATCGCCGGCGCGCCCGGCCATATCCTCCCAGAGGCCGGTCTGCCCGGCGCCTTGGACGACCATGACCTTGAGGCCCGGCCGCAACAGATCGCGCAAGCCGCCGATGTGATGCGGATTGCCGGGGCGGACGAGAATGTTGGAAGCGCGCAGATAAAGCGGGTCGATCGTCTTTTCGTCGATCGCGCCGTTCATCGCCTTCACGAAATCGGTCATCATGTTCTCGGCGCCGCTGAACATCACGTCGGCGTTGCCGCGCGCGGCATCGATCCATTGCGGCGTCGGCCCCGCCGTCACCACGACGTCGACGCCGGTCCTGGCCTTGAAGGCGGCCGCGGCCTCCTTCATCGCCGGCGCCGGACCGCCCGGCCCATAAGCACGCACCGTGCTGGCTTGCGCGCTTACCGAAAGCACCGCGGCGACGAAGGCAGCGACATATTTTACGCGTAACATGGCCGATTTTCTCCTCAAAGCGCCGCGGCGCTTTTCCACAGCATGTAGGCAGCGACGACGAAGATCAGGCCGGCAAAGACGGTGGTCAGCGCGCCGCTGCCCGAGAGGCGCTTGGCGAGCATCGTGCCGAGGAAACCGCCGGCGACGCCGCCCAGAATGAAGATCCCGGCAAGCGGCCAATCGACCATCCCCGAAAAGGCGTAATTCGCCGCGGTGGTGAGGCCGAACGCCGTCACCGCGACGAGGCTGGTGCCGACCGCGTTGATCATCGGCATGTCGGTCGACAGGCGCAGCCCCGGCACGATCAGGAAGCCGCCGCCGATCCCGAAAAAGCCTGAAAAGACGCCGGTGCCAAGGCCATAGCTCAGCACCTTGGGGGCGTTTTCGCGGTTGCACTGTGCGCCGGGCGTGCCGCCCGCCTTGCGCCCGCGCAGCATCAGCACGCCGACCACGACCATCAGCAGCGCGAACAGGAACAGCAACTTCTGCCCGTCGAACGCCTTGCCCGCCGTCGAACCGATCAACGCGCCGATAATGCCCGCCGCGGCATACATCCCACCGCAACGCCATTTGACGGTGTGCGCGCGGGCGTGGCTGACAAGGCCCGTCGCGGCATTGACGGCGACCGCGAGCGCGCTGGTGCCGATCGCCATATGCGGGCTCGGCACGCCGACCAGATACACCATCAGCGGCACCGCGAGGATCGACCCGCCGCCGCCGACCAGCCCGAGCGAAAAGCCGACCAGCCCGCCCGACAGAGCACCCAGCACATATTGAAGCGTATCGAGCATCGCGTTCTTTCAATCGAGAGAGAGTGTTGTCAGGCGGCGCGGTGCTGCGGATGCGCCATCCATTCGCGCCCCTTGAGCATGCCGTTCCAGTAAATCCACGGCAGCGCCTCGGATTTAAGCATCCAGCTGAGCTTTTGCGGCTTGGTGCCGTCGATCAGCCATTTGGGGAAACTCGGCAGCAGTTTGCCGCCATAACCGAACTCGGCGAGCACGATCTTGCCGCGCTCGACGGTCAGCGGGCACGAACCATAGCCGTCATAGACCGCCTCCGGCGTCTTGCCGGCGCGCACCGCGAGCAGGTTCTCCGCGGCGACCGGCGCCTGCTTGCGCGCCGCGGCCATCGTCTTGGCGTTGGGCGTCGAGCCGCCGTCGCCCAGCCCGAAGACATTGGCGTAGCGGACGTGCTGGAGCGTCGCCTGATCGACATCGGCATAGCCCGCCTCGTTGGCGATCGGGCTTTGCGCCAGAAACGCCGGCGCCTTTTGCGGCGGGGTGACGTGGAGCATGTCGAAGCTTTTGGTGACCTCGCCCGATTTTTCCTTGAAGGTCGCCTGTTTCGCCGCCCCATCGACCGCGATCAGCGTGGATTCGAACGCCAGATCGATGCCGTAGCGCTCGACATAGCCCATCAACGCCGGGACATATTCCTTGACCCCGAACAGCACCCCGCCGGCATTATGGAACGCGACGTCGATAGCGCCGAGCACGCCCTCGCGCCGCCAATGGTCGCACGACAGATACATCGCCTTTTGCGGCGCGCCGGCGCATTTTATCGGCATCGGCGGCTGGGTGAACAGCGCCACGCCCTGCTTCAGCTGCTTGACCAGCTCCCAGGTGTAGGGCGCGGTGTTGAAATCGTAATTCGAGGTGACGCCGTTCTTGCCCAGCGTCTCGGACAGGCCGTCCACGCCTGCCCAGTCGAGCGCGATGCCGGGAGCGACGACGAGATAGTCATAGCCGATCGTGCTGCCGTCTTCGAGCGTGACTTGGTTCTGATCGGGCTCGAACGTCGCCACCGCGCCGCGAATCCAGCGCACGCCGTGCGGCATCACGCTTTTCTCGGTGCGGCAGGTCGCTTGTTTGTCGAACACGCCGCCGCCGACCATCGTCCAGCCGGGCTGGTAATAATGTTCGTCACGCGGCTCGATGACGACGATCTCGAGCGTCTTGTCGCGCGCCAGCAGCGAGGCGGCGGTGGCGAGCCCGGCCGAGCCGCCGCCGACGATGACGATACCGGCCTTGTCGGCGCGGGCCGAACCCCGCGGCGCCGCCGCTGCGTCCAGCCTGGGGCGCAGCGCCGCCAGGTCGTAACCGGCGGCGGCAGCCGTCTTGAGGATCGCGTCGGTGGGCTGCTTGCCGGCTTGGCCCAGCGCCCATAACGTCGTCGATCGTGTACCCGTCCGGCAAAAACCGAGCACGGGGCCATCGGCCTGCTCCAGCGCCTCGGCGAAGGCGGCGACGTCGCTGTCGCCGATCGATCCGCCGACCACCGGAATGTGGCGATAGCCGAGGCCCGCAGCATCAGCGCGCGCCGCGAGTTCGGCGGAGGTCGGCTGCCCGGCCTCCTCGCCATCGGGACGATTGTTGACGATCATCCGGAAGCCCTTGGTGGCCGCGGCATCGATGTCCGCGGGCGAGAGTTGCGGCGAGACCGACAGCCGGTCGCTGATCTGCTTGGGGGCCATAATCCTTCTCCTGTCTGTTATGCGGTGGCGGGTCGCTGAGCGGGGGCGGGCCGATCGACCAGACGGTGCAGCGCGAAACCGGCGAGCATCGCAACGACGAACACGCCGGCTTCCAGCGGCCGCAACGCCAGATCGGCGATGGCGGGTCCGGGGCACAGCCCGGCGATGCCCCAGCCGATCCCGAACAGCATCGCACCGCCGATCAAACGCGGCGTGATCGGGTTGGTGGTGGGAACCGTGAATTCAGGCGCGGCGACCGGCGCGTCGAGTCGGCGACGGACCGCCCAGGCGACCGCCATCGGGATGATCGCGCCGCCCATCACGAAGGCGAGCGTCGGGTCCCAGGCACCGCCGGTAAGATCGAGGAAGGCCCGGACGCGCGTGGGATCGGCCATGCCGGATACGGCAAGGCCCGCGCCGAACAGCGCGCCGGCGAACAGGGCAATGATCCAGCGCATCACCACGACACCCCCAGCGCGCGCATCGCGGGAACCGTGACGAACCCGGCGAGCATGAACGCGCCGGTCGCCGCCATCGAGCGCGGTGACAGGCGGGAGAGGCCGCAGACGCCGTGGCCGCTGGTGCAGCCGCTGCCCAGCCTGGTGCCGAAGCCAACGATCAGCCCGCCGATCAACAGAATCGCCAGCGACGGCGCGAACCGCGTTTCGACCGGTCCGCCAACCAGCGCCACGATGCCCGCGCCCAACGGCAACCCGACGACGAACGCCGCCGCGATTCCCCAGGGGGCGCCGCTGTCCGTCAGTCCGGCCGCGCGCGCGGCGAGCCCGCTCACCCCGGCGATCCGCCCGAGCCCGAGCAGCATCACCGCGGCGGCCAACCCGATCATCAGCCCGCCGATCAGCCCGGCAAGCGGCATGGCATGCGCCCAGTCCATTACAGCGCGTCCAAAGGCAGCTTGAGATAGCGCGTGCCGTTCTCCTCTGCCTCGGGCAGCCGTCCGCCGCGCATGTTGACCTGCACCGCCGGCAGGATCAGCTTCGGCATCGACAATGTGGCGTCCCGCTCGGTGCGCATCTTGACGAAGGCGTCTTCATCGACCCCCTCGTGGACATGGACATTACCCGTGCGCTCGGCACCGATCGTGGTTTCCCAGACGAACGCATCGCGGCCCGGCGCCTTGTAATCATGGCACAGGAACACGCGCGTCTGGTCGGGCAGCGACAGCAGCCGCCGGATCGAGTGATAGAGCTGCCGCGCGTCGCCACCGGGGAAGTCGGCGCGCGCCGTGCCGTAATCGGGCATGAACAAGGTGTCGCCGGTGAAGATCGCGTCGCCGATAACATAGGCCATGTCGGCGGGCGTATGGCCCGGCACGTGCAGCGCCATTACGTCGATTTCGCCGATCTTGAAAGTGTCGCCATCCTCGGTCAGCACATCGAACTGCGATCCATCGCGTTCGAATGCGGTGCCTTCGTTGAAAACCTTGCCGAACACGGCCTGGACGGCGATGATCTCGCGCCCGATCATCAGCTTGCCGCCAAGCTGCTGCTGCAACCACGGCGCCGCCGAAAGATGATCGGCATGGGCGTGCGTTTCGATCAGCCAGTCGACCGTCAGGTCCTCGTTTCGCACGTAATCGACGATCGCCTGCGCAGAGGCATAGGAGGTGCGCCCGGCCGCCGCGTCGAACTCGAGCACCGAATCGATAATCGCCGCTCGCTTGGTGGCCGGATCATGGACCACGTAGCTGGCCGTGAAGGTCGGCTCGTCGAAAAACGAGCGAACCTCGGCGCGACCGGCACCGGCGCGCGCCTGCTCGACAATGTCTCGCGCCCGATCGAGCGCCGCGTCATGGGCAGCCACGAGTCGACTCCTTCATTTATTCATTTACGCGTAACAGATAAGCGTGTAATTCGGTTGCGTCAATGGCAACCAGATGACAACCGATAGTGCGACGACGGAGACGCTACCGACGATGACCACGCCCGATCCTTTGCCTGCATGCGCGCCCTTGCGGCTCGGCGAGCTGGTGCCAAACTTTACGGCGCGCAGCACGACGGGGCCGGTGTCTCTGGCCGATTTTCGGGGACGCTGGCTGGTGCTGTTCTCGCACCCCGGCGATTTCACGCCGGTGTGCACCAGCGAGTTCGTCGCCATCGCCAAGGCACGACCGCAGTTCGACGCGCTCGATTGCGCGCTGATGGCGCTGTCGGTCGACAGCCTGTTTTCGCATCTCGCATGGATCCGGCTGATCCACGACCGTTTCGGTATCGAGATCAACTTCCCGATCGTCGAAGACCCGACATTGGCGATCGGTCGCGCTTACGGGATGGTCGCCCCCGACGCGCACGACGCGTCGTCGGTGCGGGCAACGCTGTTCATCGATCCCGACGGCGTGCTGCAAGCCAGCACCTGCTATCCGGCGACGGTCGGTCGTTCGGTCGACGAGATGCTGCGCACCGTCGCGGCGCTGCAGCGCGTCCATGACGGCAGCGCGCTCGCGCCGGTCGATTGGCGCCCGGGCGACGACGTGCTGCGCGTGCCCGCGCAGTCGGTCGGCGAGGTCTTCGCGGGCGAGACGCCGAGCGACTGGTTCTATGCCACCATGGCCGACGGTGCAGGCAGATGAGCGCCATCCCCGATCCTGACGATGCGGCCGATCTGCTGCGCGTGCTGGGCCACGGCGTCCGATTGCGTCTGATGACGGCGCTGGTCGAGGGCGAGCGTTCGGTCGGCGATTTGGAGATGGTGACCGGCACCGGCCAGCCCATGCTCTCGCAGCAACTCGGCATCCTGCGTAAGGCGGCGCTGGTGAAGACGCGTCGCGAGGCGAAGCAGGTCTTCTATCGCCTCGATCGCGATCGCATGCGCGACGTGAGCGCGCTCATCGATCGCTTCGCCGGGACGGTGGCCGTGGCGGGCGATCGAAACGTCGACCAGCGCCGACAACGCGGCGGTAGCGCGGCGATGTTTGCGAAGATTGGTTAGCGGGAGAGCGGCGGCTCGCTGGCGTTCATGCGTTCGATGATGCGTACCCGCTCTTCGATCAGCGCCTGACAGAGATGCGACGCGATCCTTGCGCTTACGTCGAGAAACTCGCCGGACTCGCGGTCGAGCACCTCGGTGATCGCCGGTTTCTCTACCGGGCGGGCACGCCCAAGGGGATCAGCTGAAGGCGCGACATGCATATCTGGAACGTAACAGGATCATAATGCCCGGCAAGCCCGCATACGCTCGGCAAGGCCTCACCAGATAGTGCCGCAACGCATTTTGCGCGCCGACAGACAGTCAAATCCAAAGCGGTTCAGCGAATAACGGGGGGAACGCCTTCCCCTGATGGCGAGCCGCTATGTATCTCACCACACCCCTTCGAGCGGGGCTGCCGCCCCGCAACGCCCCGCTAGAGGACGAGTCGGGCTGCTTGGCCGTGACGGGTTGAGCGCGGCGAGAGAGGCTCGCTGCCGGCCCGCCTCGGAGACTCGCGATGGCGCGCAACGCACGAACCACCCGATCGGCCAGCGATCGGGCGACCCTCTATCAGCAAATTACCGAGCGAATCGTCGCTCAACTGGAAGAGGGACGGGTTCCCTGGGTTCAGCCCTGGGGCACCGCCACGGCATCGATTGGCATGCCATACAATGCCGTCAGCGATCGCCGATACAGCGGAATCAATATCCTCACGCTCTGGAATGCGATCGTCACACGCGGCTTCACGACCCACGCCTTCCTGACCTTTCGTCAGGCGATCGCGCTTGGCGGCTCGGTCCGCCGCGGCGAGCGCGGAATCGGTATTATCTACACGCGACGCTTCACCCCCCGTGAGGAGCAACACCGGGCCGAGGTCGGGGGGCGCGCACCGACCGGCGGCATTCCTTTCCTCAAATTCTTTACGGTCTTCTCCGTCGATCAATGCGACGGACTTCCGCCAAATCTCGCGGAGCCGCTGCCCCCGATGCCGGAAGGGCTGATCCTGCCGCAGGCGGACGCTTTGATCGCAGCAACCGGCGCCGATTTTCGCATCGGCGGGCCTTCTGCTTTTTACAGCCCCAGTCACGATTATGTGCAGGTGCCCCGGCCTGACGCCTTCCACGAGCCCGTAAACTGGCACCGGACAGCTTTTCATGAGCTTTCTCATTGGGTCGGCCACTCGTCGCGGCTCGATCGCGACCAGTCCGGCGGCTTCGGTTCTGTCCAATATGGCAAGGAAGAGTTGATCGCCGAAATGGGCGGCGCCTTCGTTTGCGCGGCGCTGGGCATTACGCCAACCGTTCGGCACGCTGACTATATCGGATCCTGGCTGGAAATCATTCGCGAGGATAATCGAGCGATCGTGCGGGCTGCCAGCGCCGCATCGAAGGCGGCGGACTATCTGCTTGCCTTTCGGCCCGAAGCGGCTGTCGCGGCCAATGACGACCATCGCGGTAAGAGTGATCGAGCGGCTGTGGATGGGAGGACTGCGGCATGATCCTCGTCACGCCCGAAATCCGCGACGCCTTGTGCGCCAACGACGCCGCTCGGTACGTCGCGCTCGCCCAGGGAATGCGCGAGCCCGACCCGGTCCCGGTGGTCCGTTTCTTCAACCCCGTCGGACAAGCGACCTGGCTCGCCGCCGAAATGGACGAGCACGGCATCTTGTTCGGCCTTGCCGATCTCGGCTTTGGCAGCCCCGAGCTGGGTAGCTTTGCGCTCGCCGAATTGGAGTCTGTTCGCCTGCCGTTCGGTCTCGGCATCGAACGCGATATCCTGTTCGAAGGCAACTATCCACTGTCGGTCTATGCGGCGGCAGCGCACCGCGCCGGGTCGCTCGTACTGGGCGAAAAACAGCTAAGCAGCGCGGCCCGCTCATTGCGGGGTGGCCGGTGATGGCGTGAGACAGGCGCAATTCGCCACATGCTCGGTGAGGCCCAACCGATTCATGACGATTCCGTCGGTATCTGCTATCGACGCTCGTCTTGGACCGAGAGTCGCTGATGCCAAAGAACCGCCTGATCTTCCACGATCCGCGTGCTGAGCTGCCGCCTGTGACGATCGAGTCGCTAAAAGGCGACGTGCTGCGCTTCACCCAGGTGGACGAGGACGGTCGAACGAATGTCGTGATGCTGTCGGGTCGCCACACCATCCAGCACGGCGTTCTCGATGAGGAAGGACCGGACAGCCATGCGCGCATTGACGCCGCGTCAGCTTGATCACTCTTTTCCGGAGAATTGTTGCCCCGGTGATATGCGAATAGGGTCCACCCGGGGGATGTCCTTTTAGACATTCTTGACGGGCCGCAAAATCAATCCGGCACCTGTTAAGTGCCGACGCGTATTGCTGTCCGCGGATCAGTCCTGCGGGAAGCAGGTCATAACGCCATTACCTCAACGCCACGCCGCAGGGCGGCTGCCATGAGCTCTTCATCGCCCGACGCCAGAGACGCTTCGGTTCGAAGGGCGAGTTCCAGATAGGCCGCATCGTAGGGCGTCAGTCCTTCCTCGCGTGATAGGGCACGTGTCGCGCCCCAAGCGTGTTCATCGGTCTCATGGTCGATTGTAACCGACAGGCGATCCAGTCGGGTCAATGAGGAGTCGACATAGGCTTCGTCGCACCGACGCTTGCGTACGGCGTTGCGCAAGACATTCGCGACTTCGGGCCGCCAGAGCGACGGTACAATTGCGCCCTCTGCCACGACGCGCCTCAGTGCTGCGTGTGCGCCTTCGGTTTGCTCATCTTCAAACAGCCAAGCGATCGTCATCGATGCATCGAGAACGATGCTCACCCGCGACGACCCTCATCCCGCAAATTCCGGATTGAAATGCCGCCGAGTGAATGCCCTTTGGCGCCGGCGATAATCTCGATCGCCGCAGCCTCGGCATCGCGGCGCGCCTCTGCCTTGGCGGCACGGCGGCGGATGAAAATGTCACCGTCCAGGGTTTCGACTTCGACGGCCTCGCCATTGCTCAATCCCGAGGTGCGAGCGACATCAAGAGGAACCCGGATCGCGAGGCTCTTTCCCCATTTTCCAACAATGACCCGTGACATGGCGCAAATCTCCTACGGAGATATTCTGGCATATCCCAAGCTCCGCCGCAATGCGGCTGGCGATGCGCCCCAGAGATAGAGGAAGGCCGGGGGCCTTCGTGACGGGCTTGGTGCCGAGAGAGAGTCTCGCGGCGGTCCGTCATGGAGAAAACCCATGGCCAAAGCGCCCCAGAAGATCACCCTCAGCCCGTCGCGCGACATTCCATTCGACCGGCTCATCCTGTCGCAATCCAACGTCCGCCGGGTGAAGGCCGGCGTGTCGATCGCCGAGCTGGCGGAGGACATCTCCCGCCGCACACTGCTCCAGAGCCTCAATGTCCGGCCGGTGCTGGATGGGGAAGGCCAGGAGACCGGCCAGTTCGAGGTGCCGGCCGGCGGCCGGCGCTATCGAGCGCTCGAACTCCTGGTGAAGCAGAAGCGGCTGGCGAAGACCGCCCCTGTCCCGTGCATCGTCAAACCCGCTGATGGCGACATCTCGGCCGAGGAAGACAGCTATGCGGAGAACACGTACCGCGAGCCGCTCCATCCGCTCGATCAATTCCGCGCCATGCAGGTGATGGTCGATGAAGGCCAGGACATCGAAGCGATCGCCGCGCATTTCATGACCACGCCCGCGGTCGTGCGCCAGCGCCTCAAGCTCGCGTCGGTCTCCCCGAAACTGCACGAGATCTATGCCGAAGAAGGCATAACGCTCGAACAGCTCATGGCCTTCTCGGTCGCCGACGATCACACACGCCAGGAGCAGGTCTGGGAGCTGCTCGCCCACAGCTACAACAAGTCGGCGAGCTACATTCGCCAGAAGCTGACTGAGGACACCGTGCGTGTCGCCGACAAGCGCGTGCGCTTCGTCACCGTCGACGCCTATATCGCGGCCGGTGGCGGCGTCATGCGCGATCTGTTCGAGCACGACGACGGTGGCTGGCTGACCGACCCTGCGCTGCTCGATCGTCTCGTCGATGAGAAGCTCGCGGCCGAGGGGGAGCGGATCGGTGCCGAGGGCTGGAAGTGGGTCGCAACCGCGGTCGATCTGCCGTGGAACGCGAGTGCCGGCATGCGTGAGATCGACGGCACGCCGATTGCGCCGACGCCCGAGGAGGAAGCGACGCTCGCCGCGCTCGACGCCGAGGCCGACGCTCTGGAAGAGAAATGGGCCAACGAGGATTGCATCCCCGACGAGGTCAACGCGCGGCTCGAGGCAATCGACGTCGAGATTGGCGCGTTGGTTGATCGGCCGGTCAGCTTCGATCGCGCCGATATGGCGCGTGCCGGCACGTTCATGTCGATCGAGGTCGATGGGTCGCTCCGGATCGAACGGGGCTATGTCCGGCCCGAACATGAGCCGGCTGGCGACGGCACGACGGGCGACCCCAAGCGCACCGTCGATCCTGAAACGGGTGAAATCCGGACCGCGCCGGACGGTTCGTCGCCGACCGGCCCCGCGGTTGCGCCCGTCGGTGCGGCATCGAGCGACGACGATGATGCCGATGACGAGATGGTGAAGCCGCTCCCCGACAAGCTGGTCAGCGAATTGACCGTGTGGCGCACGATGGCGCTGCAGGACGCGGTTGCGCAGAGTCCCTCGACCGCATTTGCTGCGGTGCTCCACGCAATCGTCCTCGACGCCTTCTACTTCGCCAGTCGGGAATCCTGCCTCGAAATTTCGCTCAGCAAGGTGTCGTTCTCGTTCCCGCCGGCGGGACTGAAGGATAGCGCGCCGGCCGGCTCGATCACAGAGCGCCATATGCGCTGGAAGGCACGCCTGCCCAAGTCAGACAAGGATCTGTGGGACGCGCTGCTCGCGCTCGACGGCACCGACCAGGCCAAGTTGTTTGCTCATTGCGCCTCGTTGTCGGTCAAAGCGCAATATGAGGTCGCGCCGAAATACGACAACGGCCGCATCTCGGCGCATACCGTCGAGCGGCGTCTGTCGCACAGCCATGTCCTGGCGCGCGCGGTCGGGCTCGACATGATCGGCGCAGGCTGGCGGCCCACGGTCGACAACTACTTCCGCAGCGTCACCAAGTCCCGAATCCTCGTCGATGTGGAGGACGCGAAGGGACCGAAGTTCGCGCAGATGATCGACCATCTGAAGAAGAGCGACATGGCGCGCGAAGCCGAGCGGCTGATGGAGGATGCGCAGTGGCTGCCGGAGCCGCTGCGGACGCCCGATATGGCCGACCTCCTCACGCCCGAGAGCGATCCGGTCCCGCTGCCGGCCTTCCTCGACGAGGAGGAGCCGGTCGCGGCCCAGGATGACGGCGAAGAGTACGCCGTCGCGGCCGAATAGCGGCCAGCGGGGTGGCTACGGCCATCCCGCTGACCTCGCTCATTCACACTCTGAACCCGGCGGCGGGACCAATCTCGTCGCCGGGCTTCCTTTCAGGAGATCCGACATGACCACCACGCCTGAATCGGGCGCGACCGTGCCTGTGCTCAGCCCCGAATATGAAGCCTGCATCCAAGTCTACGAGGCGTGACAGCGCCGCCGTGCCGAGCTTCGCCCCGCGAACAGGGCCGCGCTGTTCGACGTGCTCGCCACCGTCGGGATCGCGAACGTCGTCGTCAGCTTTGACGGCTATGGCGATTCCGGTCAGATCGAAGGGATCGAGGCGCGCAACGCCGACGGTGAGGTCGCGCTGCCGCCGATCGACGTTGAGATCGCTGTTGCGCGCTATGACGAGGACGATTTCGAGCGCTGCTGCCAGCCGCTCGAACGCGCGATCGAGGAGCTGGCGTACGACGCGCTCAGCGACCTGCACGGCGGCTGGGATAATAACGACGGCGCTTATGGCGAGTTCGTGTTCGATGTCGGCCAGCGGACAATCAGCCTCGCCTATCACGAGCGCTACACCGCCACCAAAGATCACAACCACGAGCTTTGAGGAGGCGGTGATGGGACATTGTTATCACCATGCGCTTTCCTCGGCGCGCCGCTGGGGCGGGACGGCGGACGACTATCTCGCGCTCCATCAATGGTTCGACGAATCGAAGGCGATCACAGCGGACTTCCGCCACCGGGCGCTCAGGCATCACGCCGAAGGCATTTTCATGCTCGAGCGCTTCTTCGGGGTGACGATCATGCTGTCGACCGGCCGCGTCGTGCCCGTCCGACTGGTCGGTGAACAGCATGTCCGCGAGGATCTGGGCTTCATCCCGAGCTTCGCTGACTGGGTGCGCTCTATTCGACCCGAACCATAGATGGGTCGGGCGCAACCCATCCACAGGCAGGTCGATCCCTTCGCAATAGCCGCCTGATACCACGGCCATTTCTCTCTCGCGATAGCCCGGCCAATCGCCGGGCTATCGCGCTTTTTTTCACGTGAAGAGGCAAGGTGAGCGACGCGATCATCGAATACGGTACCAGGTCCGATTGGTTTATCGCCGCGCGCATCGACGATGCCCGACTATATCGCGATCAGGGACTTCTGACCGGAATCGGTGCCCGTTTCCGCGCCACTTTGGCGAGCTTGCGGTCGAAGCTCAGGAAAACGTCGCAATCACCAGCCTTGGCGAGATGCAGCGCGTCGGCAAAATCCATGCCGTCGCGCAGCCATTCGATCGCACGCGCGAGCAGGCCCGGTTCCTCGACAGTGACGCCCGGCAAGCCCGCCAGCCCGCTAAGCCCGTCGGCGATCCGTGCCGCCGCGAAGCCATAGCCGCTTCGTAGCACCCATTCGCTTTCAAGCAGCACCGTCGTTGCGACAAAGATGTCGCCGGCCTCGATCGCGGCGCGTGCCGCCTTCGCCTGTTGCCTGTCATCCGCGGTCAGAAAGCGGACGACAACATTGGTGTCAATTGCGCGCACGCCGCTTCGCCTCGGCCGCGACCGCGGCGTCCATCTCCGCGATCGACAGCGCTGGGCCCTGATGGGCCAGCGAACCGAACACCCCCTCGACAGTCGTCGGCGCGAAAGCGGAGGCGGGCTTCAGCAGCACGCCATCGGACGTGTTCTCAACCATGAGCCGAGTGCCGGCGGGCCAATGCCGTTGATCGCGGATCGCCTTGGGCAGGATCACCTGTCCTTTGGTTGATACCACTGTCGTCAGCCGATCCTGGACCGCAGCCATCGCAACTCTTCCTCATGTAAGATGAAAGTAAGATAGACTGGCTTGCGATGGTCTGCAAGGAATTAGGTGAACTCCGGCACCGCGTAAGAGCGAGAGGCAGGCCGGCGATTCGCCGAGTCTGCCAAGGCTGGAGAGAGCGTCGGGTGGGCTTGGCCCAATCCTGCTCTCCCGGAGATCCCCTCCCATGTCCGACATCCTCTCAGACGCGGCGCCCTGCGTCGCGCCCAATTCGGCCGCACTCGTCCCCGCCACGTCCAGCCCGGCCGCCCCGGCCGCAACTCTCATTGCCGCCGCGCGGCGGCTCCTGTCCGCGCTGGAAGCCGGGCGGCCGATCGGCACAACGCTGCTGCGCGAGGCGATGACCGCGGCCTTTGGCGGCACCGATGCCGAAGGGCTGTGGGACTGGAAGTCCGCCTATGACGCGTGCGAGGCAGCGGAAATCCTGTTCCTGCGGAAATATGGCGGCGCCATTCTCATGCGTGCGGCGCCGAGTACGCTCATGCTGATCGATCGCCTTGCAAAGCTGCTCCCGACCCATACCCGACGCTCCGAAACCGCTCAGGCGTTTCAGCAGTTCTCGACGCCGCCAGGTCTGGCCTACGTGGCATCGGTCGCCGCTTCACTGAGCCCAGACGACCGCGTGCTGGAGCCGTCAGCCGGCACCGGCATGCTGGCCGTGTATTCCACATTGGCGGGAGCGGACCTCATGCTCAACGAACTCGCCGAGGTGCGCGCTGACCTGCTCTCCAGGCTATTTCCTGAAATCGCCGTCAGCCGACACGACGCCGCCTCAATCGACGATCGCCTTCCCTTAGCCATGCGTCCGACCGTCATTCTGATGAATCCGCCATTCTCCGCAGTGGCGCATGTCGATCGCAGAATGCAGGACGCTGGCCTGCGCCATATCGCCTCGGCCCTCGCTCGTCTTGAGCCGGGTGGTCGGCTGGTTGCGATCAGTGGCGCGAACTGCTCGCCCGACGCACCCGCCTGGCGCCGCGCCTTCGTCGCATTGCAGGAGACGGCGTGCGTCGTCTTCACCGCCGCCATTGAGGGGCACATCTATGCAAAGCACGGCACCAGCATGGACACGCGGCTGACCGTCATCGACAAGGTCCCCGCCGACGACCCGTCTGTCTTTCCGGCCAGCGCCGGCATGGCAACTGATACCGCGACGCTGCTGCGGTGGGTCCAGGCGCAGGTGCCGCCGCGTCATCCGATCACGCCGGCGCCGGTCGCGGCGCTGCCGACGGCGCGGGCGTCCAGAGTGTCAGCAGACAATTCGATGCGCGCGGTATCGGCGAGGGTAAGCGCCCCGACCCTTGCTCCCGAGCCGGAGGCGCGGGAGCTGCTCTATGAAACCGTGGACTGGATACCGCCCGCAGGCCAGCTGGGAACGAGCATCTATGAGCCCTATGCGCTTCAATCACTGCACATCGAGTGTGCGAGCGCCCATCCCACGCCGCTGGTCCAATCGGCGGCAATGGCATCGGTCGCGCCGCCCAAACCTTCGTATCGGCCGCATCTCCCATCGCACCTGTCCACGCTCGGTATCCTTTCCGATGCTCAGCTAGAATCTGTCATTTATGCAGGCGAGGCGCATGGCGGCTTTTTGTCGGGCGCATGGACCGTTCACGAGACGTTCGATGTCGCCGCCGCGGCGCCTGAGGGACAGACTGGCGCCGTTCGGTTCCGCCGCGGGTGGTTCCTGGGCGATGGAACGGGCGCGGGCAAGGGGCGCCAGGTCGCCGGCATCATCCTCGACAACTGGCTGAAGGGTCGCCGTCGCGGGGTATGGCTTTCGATGTCGGATCGCTTGCTCGAAGACGCGCAGCGCGATTGGTCTGCGCTGGGGCAAGAGCGCTTGCTGGTCACGCCGCTGTCGCGGTTCCGCCAGGGAACGTCGATTCGGCTCGACGAGGGCGTCCTGTTCACCACCTACGCCACGCTGCGCTCGCAGGAGCGCAGCGGCAAGGCGAGCCGCGTCAGCCAAATCGTTGAGTGGCTGGGATCCGATTTCGATGGCGTGATCGTCTTCGATGAGGCGCATGCCATGGCCAACGCGGCGGGTGGCAAGTCGGAGCGCGGTGATCTCGCCCCTTCGCACCAGGGCCGTGCAGGGCTGCGCCTCCAGCACGCGCTACCCAATGCGCGGATCGTCTATGTCTCGGCAACTGGCGCCACGACGGTCCAGAACCTCGCTTATGCGCAGCGGCTCGGCTTGTGGGGTGGCGAGGACTTTCCGTTCGCGACGCGCGCCGAGTTCGTGACCGCGATCGAGAATGGCGGTGTCGCGGCGATGGAGGTCGTCGCCCGAGACCTGAAGGCGCTCGGCCTCTATGCGGCGCGCGCGCTGTCGTTCGACGGTGTCGAATATGAGATGCTCGAACACGAGCTGACGCCCGAGCAGGTCCGCATTTACGACGCCTATGCCGGCGCCTTCCAGATCATCCACAACAATCTGGATGCGGCGATGGAGGCGGCCGGCATCACCAGCGCCACGCATGGGACGCTCAATCGTCAAGCCAAAGCCGCGGCGCGCTCAGCCTTCGAATCCACGAAGCAGCGCTTCTTCAACCACCTGATCACGGCGATGCAGACGCCGAGCGTCATCGGCAGCATTGAGCGTGATATCGATGCGGGTGACGCCGCGGTGATCCAGATCGTATCGACCGGCGAGGCGCTCCAGGAGCGCCGCCTTGCTGAAATTCCCGCCGATGAATGGACCGACGTCTCGGTCGACATCACGCCCCGGGAATATGTGCTCGATTACCTCCAGCACAGCTTCCCCGTCCAGCTCTACGAACCGTGCGAAGACAATGAGAGCAATCTTTCGTCCCGGCCGGTGCGGGACGAAGGCGGCAACCCGGTCATCAACCGCGAGGCCGTTCGCCGCCGCGATGCGATGATCGAGCGATTGGCGGCACTGCCGCCGGTGCCGGGCGCGCTTGATCAGATCGTCCAGCATTTCGGGCCGGATGCGGTCGCCGAGGTGACCGGCCGGTCGCGGCGCATCGTACCCCGGCGCAACACTGACGGATCGGTTCGCTTCGCCGTCGAAAATCGCCCGGCCTCGGCCAATCTCGCCGAGACGCACGCCTTCATGGATGACGTGAAACGCATCCTCATCTTTTCCGAAGCCGGCGGCACCGGGCGGAGCTATCACGCCGATCTTGGCGCCAAGAACCAGCGCCAGCGCATCCACTATCTGCTCGAGGCCGGCTGGAAGGCCGATGCCGCGATCCAGGGCTTCGGGCGCAGCCACCGTACCAACCAGAAGCAGCCTCCGCGCTATCGGCCGGTCTCGACCGACGTGAAGGCGCAGAAGCGCTTCATTTCGACGATCGCCCGGCGTCTGGACTCGCTGGGGGCGATGACGCGCGGACAACGGCAGACCGGCGGGCAGAACATGTTCCGGCCTGAGGACAATCTCGAATCCTGGTATGCGCGGGATGCGCTGACTCAGCTCTATCGGCTGATCGCGCGCGGCAAGGTGGAAGGCTGCTCGCTCGGCACCTTCGAAGATATGACCGGCCTCAAACTTGCCGACGATGATGGCGGTTTGCGCGATGAACTGCCCGGCATCAGCACCTTCCTCAACCGGATGCTGGCGCTCACCATCGCCATGCAGGAGATCCTGTTCGGCGTTTTCGAGGGCCTGCTCACCGCCCGCGTCGAGGCGGCGATCGCGGGCGGCACCTATGAACTCGGGCTGGAGACGTTGCAGGCCGAGAGCTTCAGCGTGATCGCCCGCGCGCCGATCTACACCCATCCCGGCACGGCTGCACAAACGTCGCTTGTGACCATCGAGCGCAAGGATCGGCTGCGGCCGCTGTCGCTCGATGACGCCTTGGCTCAAATCGAGGACCGCGGCGCGAAAATGCTGGTCAGCTGCGAGACCGGCCGCGCCGCCATCCAGCGCCGGGCGCGCAGCATCACCGATGATGAAGGCGCCGTCCATGCCCGCGTGCGACTGGTCTGGCCGCTCACCGATTCCGTGATTCCAGCGGAAATGTTAGCGGGGAGCCAGTGGGAGCCGGCGGACCGGGCGACGTTCAGCGCGGCATGGGAAGCCGAATTGACCGGGTTGCCTGAGTTCGAGACCTCGACATTGCACATGGTTTCCGGCCTGCTGCTCCCGATCGGGAAGCGGCTGCCGGATGAGTCCATGCGCGTTTATCGACTCCAGACCGATGACGGCGAACGCGTCATTGGCCGCAGGGTGTCGCCGGCCTGGGCGGCGTCGATCACGAACGACGGTGGCCCGCCGCCACTGTCGGGCGACGAAGCATTCTCGATGCTGCTCTCGGGCGATGCCGTGCTGCATGTTGCGCAGGGGCAGCGGCTCCAGCGCGTTCGCGCGATGAACGACTGGCGGATCGAACTCATCGGCTTCAACGATCTCGGGGTCGAGCGGCTGAAGGCGATGGGCTTGATCTCGGAGATCGTCTCGTGGAAACTCAAGCTCTACGTGCCGACAGGGGCTGTCGGCGCCGACGTGCTTGGCCGCCTGCTCGAACGGTTCCCGATCGAGCGGCTCTCGGCACGCAAGGCCGCCTGAGGAGCCCCATGATGAACAGCCCCGCCAGCGATATTGCCGAACGCCTCGCCGACAATGCCGAGGCTGTCTGCCGCCGTTATCTGTCCAAGGGCCATCGCGAGGGGCGATATTGGCTGGTCGGCGATGTTTGCAATACGCCTGGACGCAGTCTCTACGTCAGACTGGTCGCATCGCCGGATGGTCGAGGGGCGGCCGGCAAATGGACCGACGCGCAGAATGGCGATCATGGCGATTTGCTCGACGTCATTGCAGCATCCTGCGGGCATCGCTCGTTGCGGGAGACGCTGAGCGAGGCACGGCTGTTTCTACGCCTTCCCTTGCCCGCGCAAACCGAAGACGAGCAGCGATATCGCCAACCCAGGGCGCCAACCGGCACGCCAGAAGCTGCGCGACGGCTATTCGCGGCATCGAAGCCAATCTCGGGCAGTCCGGTCAAAGCCTATCTGGGGTCACGCCACATCACAGACCTGGCCGGCTGCGACGCGCTGCGGTTCCACCCGCGCTGCTATTACCGCGCATCGGAGGATGATGCACCCGACGTCCGCCCCGCATGGGCGGCGATGATCGCGGCGGTTACCGATCTGGGTGGTGCCGTCACCGGGGTTCACCGCACATGGCTGGCGCTCGACGGCCGCGACAAGGCGCCGGTCGCCTATCCGCGCCGCGCGATGGGTCATCTGCTCGGAAACGGGGTCCGGTTCGGGTGTGCTGGTCCTGTCATGGTCGCCGGCGAGGGCATCGAAACCATGCTGTCGCTGCGCCAGGTGATGCCGATGATGCCGTCGATCGCCGGACTTTCCGCCACGCATCTCGCTGCCATCCTGTTCCCGGCCACTCTCGAACGCCTCTATATCGCGCGCGACGACGATGCGGCGGGCGCGGCGGCGCTGACGACGCTGTCGGGGCGTGCCGAGACGCTCGGGGTGGAGGTGGTGCCGCTCGAACCGCGCCTCGATGATTTCAACAGCGACCTCGCCACATTCGGGCGCGAGCGGCTCGCGGCAAATATTAGGGTTCAGCTTCATGCCCGAGATGCCGGTCGTTTCCTGTGTTTGCGTTGAGCCGCCGGGATGGGTTGGATTCGCCTGTCCGGTTCGGGGCTGATCGTCAGATCTCCGGTGTGCCGGAGGCGCCGCGTCCTCGGCCTTCGATAGATGGCGACTGCGGCAAGCGGCTCGGGCTACCGCAATGGCGGCCCTCGCGGCTATTTTCCGCCGGACCTGACGGCCCTTTGCATCGCGAAGCAAAATAGCCGCGGGTCCGCCATCCTCCGCTTCGCTCCGGCCGCGCCCGTCGGGCCGCGGTGCAGTCCCGAGCCGTCCGCCGCTGCGTGTCGCCACGAAGGCCGCGAGAGGCGCGGCCCATGGCACGGAGACCTTGATGACCATCTCGCTCGACCAGCCCGACAGCGAAGAACCGCAACCCGGTTCGACCGCCTACCTCCTCCAGGAAATGCAGCTCTACGGCTACCGGCCCTTCGAGGATGAGCCCGACCATCGGCCCTTGCCGGACGACCACATCGCCGCCGGCGCGGTCGCTGAAACCTTCGACGCCCTGGTGTCCTGCCTGACCGACACCCGGATCGAGCCCGATCTCGACGACCTGCTCTGGGGCATCGTCAACGTCTTCCACCGCGCCGGCGAGCGGATCGAGCGCGAGCTCGACGACAACGAGCGCGCGCAGAACCGGCTCCAGCGCGAACAGGATGGCAGCGAGGTCAAGTCAGTCGAGCTGGAACGCAAGATCGCCGAGGGCATCACCATGATCGAGCGCCGCGACGTAATGGAATTCTTCCGCGACACCGGCGCCGATCTCTTCCGGATCCACCTTCGCAAGCCCTGGCTGCCCCGCTCCGGCCCGATGGTGAACCGCAAGGCGTTGACCTCGGCGGTGCTCGACAGCCGGAAGCACATCGACAAGCGCGCGTATAAGGATGCGCGGGTGCTCAATCCGGACGGCACGCGGATCGTGCTCAGCTGCGGCGCCGACTTCAACGACCACCAGCTTATCTATGCGGTGCTCGACAAGGTCCGTGTGCAATATCCCGACATGATCCTTATGCACGGCGCGACGCCGACCGGCGGCGAGCGCATCGCGGCGTGCTGGGCACGCGATCGCAACGTCCCGCAGGATCCGCGCAAGCCCGACTGGAATCGGCACGGCCGGGCTGCCCCCTTCAAGCGCAACGATGCTATATTGGAGGCGATGCCCAAGGGTGTGATCGTCCTGCCCGGCAGCGGCATTCAGGACAATCTCGCTGACAAAGCCCGCAAGCTCGGCATCAAGCTCTGGGACTTCCGAACGAAAGCCGAGAGCTAAAAGGCAACCGCGCGCACAAGGCTTTTCGCGAGATGTGCATGCAATCGGCCGCGCGGGTTTGCGTCTCCCGGGGAATCGAAGATAAACCGTGCGCATGGTAGCCACAGCTTATCGCCAGCACCTCGTCGATGCCGCCGTCGCGGAACTGCGCTATCAGCTCGACCCCGATTCGGTCGCGCAGCACGGCACCCACGTGCAGGTTGATGGCAGCTTCAAGATGGCCCGGGTGATCGAAGCGGTGATGCGCGTTGCGTTTACCGAAAACGACGCGATCATCGATGAAGTCGCGAAAGCGATTACCCCAGCCGGCGAGGAATGGTCCGACTGGCGCGAGGCCGCGACCGATGCGATCGCAGGGGTGCGCGGATCGATCCTCGCCCAGCTTGACCCACTCCCGTAAAGCTCGATGCCATCAGAAGCGCGAGCGCGCGCTGTCGGGCGCCAGGAGCTGCTGCTGCGAATCCTGCCGCTCTGCGGCCGCTGCCGCCTTATGCCTTCAGATGACTCAGAGGCGCGTCCGGCCCGTGCCCGATCGGTCAGACGTTGAGGCGGGCGCGCATCTCCTTGCCGGGCTTGAAATATGGCACGCGCTTGGCCTCAACATCAACGCTCTCGCCGGTGCGTGGATTGCGGCCTACGCGCGGAGACCGGGCGCGGGTCGAAAATGCACCGAAGCCACGCAATTCAACCCGGCCGTCAACGGCAAGGCGCTCGGCGATGACATCGAAAAAGGCGTTCACCGCCGCCTCGACATCGCGGCGCGCCAGGTCAGCATTGGCGTCGGCAAGCGATTGAACCAGTTCTGATCGAATCATGACAACCTTTCAGATTACCGAGAGCAGAAGAATCGCCCACTGGTACCCGATAGCTGCGCGCGAAAAACGGTGCCGGCGGCTCGTCCTGGCAATTGGGCGCGGGAGTTCCCGAACATTGTTATCGTTTCGAGCAATCGCCGGTGCGCCGGATTATAGGCTTCGGCTCGCCGCAAATTGCACATTCATCCCGTGAAGACTCGTAGCCAGTTGTTCCGGCAAGTTCGCGCGTCCGATGACTGGCTTGATGCAAAGCCTTCAGACCCAGCTTGTCGACGATACACTCGTCGCAGATCGCCGCCGGCGCTAGCCTTCCAATCAACGCTTCGACTCGGTCCACGCTGCGGCCCCTTTCCACTTCCAACGGTCTTCTCGGCAAAGCTCCCGGCCATGACAAGACCGATACCGCAGGCATGACGCTATCGGGCACCAACGTTCCGTACGGTTTCACTCGACGGCAGGTGTGGCGAATTCGGGCCATGGCAGCTTCTCGGATCGCCCGAAAACCAACCCTCCTTTGCGCCTGTCTGCGGGGCGCGATCGCCTAATGCCGTCAACCCCGTCCGGGGTTCGCCCTTCGCTGCGCGCCGGTGACGACGGCTCCCGACCCCTTCGGTGGGCGCCATCGGGGATGGTCCCCGAGCAACCGAAGGAGTTTTGATCATGGCTACTATCGCCAACCTTACCGCGAAGTCCGACGGCACCATGGACGGCACGCTCACGACGCTGAACGTCACCGCCCCGATCTCGATCATTCCCAACGCCCGCAAAGCGAAGGACAGCGAACCCGATTTCCGCGTCGTCAGCCGCAAGAACGGCTTCGAGCTGGGCGCCGGCTGGAATCGGTTCTCGCAGAACACCGGCGCCGAATATGTGTCGGTGTCGCTCTCCGCCCCCGAGTTCGGCACCATCTACGGCAACATCGCCAACGCGCCGGGCGATGACCCTTCGAAGAAGGTCATCATCTGGAACCCGCCGGCCTGATCCGGCACTGGCCCCGCCTCCGGGCGGGGCCAGCTAATGTCTCTGCGGTAAGAATCGCGATCGGATGCAAACCTCACATACTAGGCACAACCCGTTATCCGACCGTCGCGAACATTGTCTCATCGAGATTTTCCGATAGGATTTGACGCAGCATCAATGCATCGATATTCCTCGATGGATGCAGACCGGTGAAGCACTGACCGCCCTGACGGCACTCGCGCATCCCACCCGACTCGACGCCTACCGAATGCTGATCCGAGCCGAGCCCGGTGGGCTTTCGACAGGGCAGATGGTCGAGGCAACGGGACTGGGCCAGAGCACCTTCTCCAGCCAACTCGCGATCCTTGTCGCTGCCGGTCTCGTTGTGCCTGAAAAGCGCGGGCGGCAGATGATCCATCGCGCCGACATCGGCCGGCTGCGGGAATTGATGCTGTTCCTCGCCAAGGATTGCTGCGGCGGACGTGCCGATCTGTGCGCGCCGCTCGTCGCCGAACTCGCCGACTGCTGCTGAAAGGAGCCGATCCGATGACCGATCCGACCTCCAATGTGCTGTTCTTGTGCACGGGCAATTCCGCCCGATCGATCCTCGCCGAGGCGATGCTTAACCGCGATGGCGGCGACCGCTTCCGCGCCTATAGCGCGGGCAGTTTCCCCAAGGGCGACGTTCACCCGATGGCGCTCAAGCTAATCGCGCAGATGGGGCTGCCGACCGAGGGCTATCGCTCGAAAAGCTGGGACGAGTTCGCTCGTCCGGACGCCCCGAAATTCGATTTCGTGTTCACCGTCTGCGACAATGCCGCCGGGGAAACCTGTCCGGTCTGGCCCGGCCACCCGATGACGGCGCATTGGGGGATCGAGGACCCGGCAGCGGTCGAAGGCCGCGACCAGGAGCAGGCATTTCTCACGGCGATGCGCTATCTCTACAATCGCATCAGCCTGTTCCGCGGGCTTTCGCTCGAAAGTCTCGACCAGATGGCATTGAAGCGTCGGTTGAATGAGATCGGCGCCGTGGAAGGAGCCACTGCGCTCGCGACTCCCCAGCCGGAAGATGCCGCATGAGCGCGATCGACGTCGTCATCTACCACAATCCCGAATGCGGCACGTCGCGCAACACGCTGGCGATGATCCGCAATGCGGGCATCAAGCCGCATGTCATCGAATATCTCAAGACCCCGCCGTCGCGCGCGATGCTGGAACAGTTGATCGCGCGGGCCGGGCTAACGCCGCGCGCGTTGCTGCGGGAGAAAGGCACGCCGTTCGCCGAGCTTGGACTTGGTGACGAGAGCCTGTCGGACAGCGCGCTGATCGACGCGATGATGGCGCATCCGATCCTGATCAACCGGCCACTGGTGGTGAGCCCGCTCGGCGTGAAATTGTGCCGGCCGTCGGAAGCGGTGCTCGACCTATTACCGACCCCGCAACGGGGCGCCTTCGCCAAGGAAGACGGCGAGCAGGTGGTCGATGCCTCGGGCGAGCGCATCGCCTGATGCTGCTCGCGATCCTGATCTTCGTCGCCACGATCGCGCTGGTGATCTGGCAGCCAAAGGGGCTGGGCATCGGCTGGAGTGCGATGGGCGGCGCGATCGTCGCGCTGCTGGCCGGCGTCATCACGCTGGCGGATATCCCGGTGGTGTGGACCATCATCTGGAACGCGACCGGGGCGTTCGTCGCGATCATCCTGATCAGCCTGATCCTCGATCGCGCCGGCTTCTTCGAATGGGCCGCGCTGCATGTCGCGCGGTGGGGCGGCGGCGACGGGCGCTGGCTCTTCGCGCTGGTCGTGCTGCTTGGCGCCGGCGTCGCGGCGCTGTTCGCCAATGACGGCGCGGCGCTGATCCTCACGCCCATCGTCATCGCGATGCTGCGCGCGCTGGGCTATAACGAGAAAGCGACACTGGCGTTCGTGATGGCGGCGGGGTTCATCGCCGACACATCGAGCCTGCCGCTGGTGGTCTCCAACCTCGTCAACATCGTCTCGGCCGATTTCTTCCATATCGGCTTCGGCGAGTATGCGCTGGTGATGGCGCCCGTCGATCTCGCCGCGATCGCCGTTACATTGGCCGCATTGTTCCTGTTCTTCGGCAAGGACATCCCGCGCCGTTACGATGTCGCGCAGCTCCGCGCGCCCAGCGACGCGATTCAGGACCGCGCCACGTTCCGCGCCGGCTGGGTGGTGCTGGCGCTGCTGCTAGTGGGTTTCTTCGTGCTCGATCCGCTCGGCGTGCCGGTCAGCGCGGTGGCGGCGGTCGGCGCGATCGTGCTGATTGCTATCGCCGCGCGCGGGCATGTCATCCCTACGCGCACCGTAATCCGCGAGGCGCCGTGGCAAGTCGTGATCTTCTCGCTCGGCATGTATCTGGTCGTCTACGGATTGAAAAACGCCGGGCTGACCACCGCCATCGCCGGCCTGCTCGAACAATCGGCAAGCGGCGGCGTCTGGGGCGCGGCGTTCGGCACCGGCATTCTTGCTGCTGTGCTGTCGTCGATCATGAACAATATGCCGACGGTGCTGGTCGGCGCGCTGTCGATCGACGCCACCGGCATCACCGGGGCAGCGCATCAGGCGATGGTCTATGCCAATGTCATCGGCTGCGATCTCGGACCGAAGATCACGCCGATCGGATCGCTGGCGACGCTGCTGTGGCTGCACGTCCTCGGGCAGAAGGGCATCAGGATCGGCTGGGGCTATTACTTCCGGGTCGGCATTACGCTGACGACGCCGATCCTGCTGGTAACGCTCGCCGCGTTGGCGCTCAGGCTGTCGCTGGGATGAGCGCCTATTTCGTTTATCCGTTCGCCGCTTTCTGCGAGATCGCCGGTTGCTTTGCCTTTTGGGCGTGGTGGCGGCTCGACCGCTCGGCGCTGTGGCTGCTGCCGGGGCTTGTCGTTCTCGCGCTGTTTGCCTGGCTGTTGGCGCAGGTGCCGACCGACGAAGCCGGCCGCGCCTATGCCGCTTATGGCGGCGTCTATGTCGCGGCCTCGCTGATCTGGCTCTGGGCAGTCGAAGGCACGATGCCCGATCGCTGGGATGCGATCGGCGGCGCGGTGGTGCTCGCCGGCGCGGCGATTATCCTGTTCGGCCCGCGCGGCTGACCCCGCAATCACGGAGTTCCTATTTGTCTCGCCTTCGCCTGCTTCCCGATCCCGATCATCTACCCGCGCTCGATCCGGCCTATGTCCATGCGCGCCCGGCGGCGGGACTTGGCGACGACCAGCTGCCGCCGCGCATCCTGCTGCTCTATGGGTCTTTACGCGAACGATCCTATTCGCGGCTAGCGGTCGAGGAGGCGGCGCGGCTACTTCAACTTTTCGGCGCCGAGACGCGCATCTTCGATCCCGCCGATCTGCCGCTGCCCGATCAGGTGGCGGGCGACGATCATCCCGCAGTCGCCGAGTTGCGTGAACACGCTTTCTGGTCCGAAGGGATGGTGTGGTGCAGCCCCGAACGCCACGGCCAGATCAGCGCGATCATGAAGGCTCAGATCGATCATCTGCCGCTTGAGATCGGCGGGATGCGACCGACACAGGGACGCACGCTGGCGGTGATGCAGGTCTCGGGAGGGTCGCAATCGTTC
>JBQCHA010000155.1:0-6627 GCA_051955175.1 Sphingomonas sp. | reverse complement strand
CTGCCGCCTGCATGCTGGCCAGCCCGGCCCTCGCCGCCCATGGCGGCGGCGCGACCATGGCCGACACGGCCCCCACGCTGTCCCCCAGCGACGGGGTGTGGAACGACGACGGCGGTACCGGCCCGCTGCGCATTATTGTCAGCCTCGCGGACCAGCGGGCTTATGTCTATCGCGGTGATACGATGATCGCGGTGTCGAGCGTCTCCAGCGGCCGCGACGGCAAGGAAACCCCCACCGGGGAATTCCCGATCCTGCAGAAGCAGGTCGACCATCGCTCCACGCTCTACGACTCGGCGCCGATGCCGTACATGGAGCGGCTGACCTGGGATGGTGTCGCCATTCATGCCGGCGTCACCCCCGGCTATCGGACCTCGCACGGCTGCATCCACGTGCCGCTGGCCTTTGCGAAGAAGCTGTTCTCTGAAACCAAGGTCGGCACCGTCGTCGACGTGGTCGACAGCCCAGTGGTGCTCAGCCAGCCCGCCGGCCAGGATGACGGCGCGATGAGCGACGCGACCTATGCAGATGCCGACAGTGGCGCAACCGCCAGCTATGCCACCACGCAGGCGAACAGCGACGAGCTTGCCGCCCTCAACGACTGAGGCCGCGCGGGACGCAGACCAGGCGCCCGTCCCGGTCATGCATGATCGATACCTCGATTCCGAACACGTCCCGCAGCATTTCCGGCGTCAGCACATCGACCGGCGCGCCCGGGGCGGCCACGCTGCCCGGCTTCATCAGCACGACCTCGTCGGCGGCGCGCGCCGCCTGGCCGAGGTCGTGCAGCACCACCACCACCCCGCTTCCCGCAGCGGCGCGCTCGCGTAGCCGGTCCAGCAAGTCGATCTGATGCGCCGGATCCAGGCTGGCGAGCGGCTCGTCGGCCAGCAGCCAGGCCGGGTCGCCGGCGAGAACCCGCGCCAACAGCACGCGCGCGCGTTCTCCGCCCGACAATTCGGCAATGGGCCGGTCGAGCAGCGGCGCGATCTCCGTTGCCGCGACGGCGGCGTCGATCGCCTCGCGATCTCGCTCATCGGGTGCGGAGAACGGCACGCGGTGCGGCACGCGGCCCAGTGCCACGATCTCGCGCGCCGGCACGTTCCAGTGCACCGCGGCGTCCTGCGGCAAATAGCCGATCGCGCGCGCCCGATCGCGCGGTAACAGCGCCGCGACCTCGCGCTCCCCGAGCCGCACGCGCCCCGACCGGGTCGCGACCAGCGCCGCGGCCGCCTTCACCAGCGTCGACTTGCCGGCGCCGTTCGGGCCCAGGATCGCAGTGACTCGACCGGGCCGCAGCACCACGTAGACGTTATAGAGCACCGGCCGCCCGGCAAGATCGACGCTCACGTCTTCGAACGCCAGCGGTGCCGCCCGGACCGCGGTCATATCCATGCCAGCCTCCGATGCCGCAGCAGCAGCGCCAGGAAGAACGGCGCGCCGATCAGCGCCATGGCGACGCCCAGCCGCACCTCGCTCGCACCGGGCGCCAGCCGGCAGAGGCTGTCGGCCGCGAGCACCAGCGCCGCCCCGCCCAGTGTCGACGGCAGCAGCAGCGCCGATGGTCTCTGGCCGAACAACGGCCGCAGCAAATGCGGCACGACCAGCCCGACGAAGCCGACCACGCCGGCAACCGCCACGCTGGCGCCGATCGTCAGGCCGGTACCGGCGACGACCAGCGCCTGCAGCCGGCCCAGCCGCACGCCCATCGACCGCGCCGCCGGCTCGCCCAGCGTCAGCGCGTCGAGCGCGCCGCCGGTGGCCAACAGGCACGCCGCGCCGGCCGCCATGAACGGCAGCGCAGGTGCGATGTCGCTCCAGCCGCGGTCGGTCAGCGCGCCCATCAGCCAATCGATCACCGCGGCGACCGCGTAAGGGTCCGGCGCGATCGAGATGAGGAACGCGGTCCCCGCGCCGCCCAGGCTCGCCAGCACCGTGCCGGCAAGGATGAAGGTAACCGCGCTGTCGCTGCGCCAGGTAAGCGCGACGAGCAACGCCATCGCGCCCGCCGCGCCCAGCATGGCTGAGGCGAACGGGCCCAGGCCGCCGACACCGAACACGATCGCCGCCACCGCGCCCAGCGCGGCGGTCGACGACACGCCGATCACCGCCGGATCGGCAAGCGGATTGCGGAGATAGCCTTGCAGCACCGCCCCGGACAGGCCGAGCACCGCCCCGGTCACCAGCCCCAGCACCGCGCGCGGCAGGCGCAGCTGCAGCACGATCCACCACCCCGGCCCCGGCGCGAACCAGGCCGACGGCGGCACCCACACCTTGCCGGCGATCAGCGACAAGCCGAACAGCAGCAGGACCAGCAGCGCCAGCAGGCCGAGCTTCATGCCGCGGCTCATCGCACCATCGTCCGGCGGATCGCGGCCAGCGTCTCGACCGCCGGCGCGATCACCGGCCCACCGCAATTGATCAGCCGCTGCGGAAACACCGCCAGATGCGTGCGGTATTGCAGCACGTTCGCGCGCAACGCCGCAGGCCGGTCCGCCAGGTCGGGCATCATGATGAGGTCGGGCGGCCGCTCGATAATATCCTCCAGCGGCAGCTTGCCGGTATGCTGCAACCCGAAATCGGCTGCCGCATTGTGTAACCCGGCCCGCCGCATCAGCTCGTCGAGCAAGGTGCCGCCGCCGGTCACCAGATTGCCCGAGACATAGAGCAGCGCCGCCGGCCGCGCGTCGTCACCCGGCGCCGGTGCTGCGCCGGCCAGCGCAAGCTCGATGCGGCGCACCATCGCCACGCCGCGGGCGTGCAGCCCGGCGGCGTCGGCGAGCTTCATCACCTGCGCTTCGCTCGCCGCGACGGTGCCCGGCATGTCGAGCGTCACCACCTGCAGGCCGGCGCGGCGATAGGCGTCGAGGGTCGCCGCCGGGGTGAAACTGGACGCGACCACCAGGTCGGGGCGCCGCGCGATTACCTCCTCGGCGGTACCGGCGATCGCCGGAAAGCGGCGCGCGACCTCCGGTGAAATCGACGTCGCGCCGGGCCGCCTGGAAGAGTCGCTGATCGCCGCGATCCGATCCCATGGCACCAACGCCACCAGCATGGCGTCGGCACACGGATTGGTCGAGACGATGCCGCCGGTTCGCGTCGGCTGCGGCGCGCAACCGGCAAGCAGCGCCAGCGCCGCCAATGCCGTCACGCAGCGGACCGGAACGTGCCGCCATCGGCGGACTATAGCTTCGGGTGGTCGGCTGCGGCGCATCTCGTCTTTCCTCGTCCGGCACCGCCCGGGGGGGGGCGGCAAAGCACCGTCGCTCGCGCGAGGAAAGCCCTCGTCCGCCCGGCACACCCCGGCCGCGCGAAGGATCGACTTGGCGGGCAGGTCTCCTGGCTTCCGGGTCGCCGCCGGATGCCGCCTTCCCGGGCACGTGGCCCAGTGGCATGTCGGCACCGGCTCTCCGGTCACAGTTGCGGGGGCAGCGCCGGCCCTGCGGCCATGCGGCCGCGCACCGGACTTCCCTTTTCACCCCGTCGCCGGGGAACCCGTCGTGGATGCGACTACATCAGCCTTGCCGGCGCCGCAATCGCTGCCGGCACCTACCGCCCGCTGGCGATCGTAGATTTCGGGTTCGGAGAATTCCCAGGGTTTCGCTTAAGCATTGCGAAGCCATTTTCGGCGACAATCGCGATGGCACGGAATTATAGAGGTCGCCATGGAACAGGTGGGGCAGCATCACGTCACGTCGTCGGCGCAGCCGATCATGCTGCCGCGCGGCGTCGGCCTGCTGATCGCGGCGATCTGCTCGCTGCTGTGCTGGGGCGCGATCTTCGCGGCTATCCGCTTCTTGGTCTGACGCGCGGCGGCGCATCCGACTGGCGCCGCACCAATTCGAAATCGAGCACCTTGTGAGCCGGCGGCACAGCTTCACCGCTGCGCCGCGATCGGATCGCCGCGACCAGCAACTCCAGCGCAGCGCGCGACATTTCGGCGATCGGCTGGCGGATCGTGGTCAGCTCGGGCCAGATCGTCGTGGCGATCGCGGTATCGTCGAACCCGCACACGGTAAGATCGCCGGGCACATCGATGCCGTGGCGATGCGCCACCGCGACCGCGGCCGCCGCCATGTCGTCATTGCTGGCGAAGATCGCGGTCGGGCGCTCCGCCGCCGCAAGCAATTGCTCCGCGGCATCCAGCCCCGACCGATAGGTGAACATGCCTTGCGCGATCAGCGCTTGATCCTCACCGATCCCCGCCTCCGCCAGCGCGGCGCGATAGCCCGCCAGTCGCTCGGCACTGGCCGTCTGGTTGGGGTTGCCGATGATGAAGCCGATGCGGCGATGCCCCAGTGCGATCAAATGCCGCGTCATCGCCAGCCCGGCGCCGCGGTCGTCGATCGTCACCGCCGCGGCGGCCGCGGGCGGATGGCCGGTGGCGACCACCACCGCTGGCACGTCACGCTCCGCCAGCGCCGCCAGCACCGCCTGCGAATCGCACAGCGGCGGCGGCAGGATCAGGCCGTGCACGCCGCCGTCGATCAGGTGTCGCGCGACCACCAGCTCATCGCCGCCGGGATCGCATTTCTCGATCACCAGCTGCACGTCGGCGCGGCTCGCCTGGTCGAGCATGCCGACCAGGAACTCGCTGAGATAGGCCGCGCTGGGGTTGCTGTAGAGCAGCCCGACGCGCACCAGCTCGGCGCCTGCCAGGCTGCGCGCGGCGGGATTGGGCTTGTAGTTCAGCCGGGCGACCGCTTCGTCCACCTTGGCGCGGGTTTCGGGACGCACCTTGGCGTCGGCGTTGATCACCCGCGACACGGTCATCGGCGACACGCCGGCGGCGCGCGCCACATCGGTGATCGTCGGCGGGCGGCGCAGGGTCAGGTTCGGCGTGTCGTCTCCCATTACTTTCCAGTGCCCGGCGCGTAAGGAAACTGCAACGACTGATAATAGGACAGGCTGTGCTGCGGTGGGGCATAGCCCGCTGGCAGCGGCCGTTTGGAGAAGGTCTGGAAATAGGCGATCGAGGCATCGCGCCACCATTGCGCCTCGCGACGCTGGATGTTGAGGAATGTCGCCGCCTTGGCATAGCGTTCGGGATCGACGAACGGCCGCATCGCCGCCCAGGTATCCTCCATGCCGGCGACGTACCGCACCCCGGCGGTGTAGCGCATCACCAGCTCGTCCCACAGGCTGTGCCCGTCGGCCATGGTGTAGCCCCACGGCACGTGGTGGAACCACAGCAGGTCGTCCTCGCCTACCGTCTTCAGGTTGGCGAACCGTGCCGCGACCGGCGGGGCATATTGCGCGACCGCGTCGCTGCCGGTCTTGGTCCGGTCGAACCCGATTCCCTCGGCGTCGGCGCGATTGTAGTAAGCGGGGTTCCACTCGGCGCGGGCGAGATCATGCACCCAGGGGGCCGGGCCGTAATGATGGCTGGTGCCCATCTGATGCGCCAGGCCCAAGGGCGTCATGTAATCGACCGCCGCCTGTCGCGAGCCCATCATCATCGCCACCACCGGCTTCACGAACCGGGGATCGAGGGTGAACGTCATCTTCGCCCAATCATCGGCGATCGCTTCCGACGACCCCTGCGGGTCCCAGGCCAGCCGGCAGAAGACATACCAATTGGCCTGATTGAAGTCGGAACCGGACCAGTCACGGTCGCTGCCGATGTTGGCGACGCCGGCCATCAGCGTCAGTTGGTGATGATCGAGCGATCCGTCGATCACCTTGGCGACGGTCGAGCCCTTCCCCTCGGCATAGGTATCCGCGTCCAGCGCCTCCTGGAACAGCGGACCGAGATAGACGAGGTGCGTGGCGAAGCCGAGATATTCCTTGGTGATCTGCACCTCGAGACCGAGCGGCGTCTTGGGCATGGCGCCGAACAGCGGCGAGAAGGGCTCGCGCGGCTGGAAGTCGATCGGACCGTTCTTCACCTGCACGATCACGTTCGAGGCGAACTGGCCGTCGAGAGGCTTGAACTCCTGATAGGCCTGTTTGGCACGGTCGGCATCGGCATTGGGCGCATAGACAAACGCGCGCCACATCACCACGCCGCCATGCGGCGCCAGCGCGGCGGCGAGCATGTTGGCGCCCTGCGCATGGCTGCGGTGATAATCGCCGGGGCCGGGCTGCCCCTCCGAATTGGCTTTGACCAGGAAGCCGCCGAAATCGGGGATCGCCTGGTAGATCTCGTCGGCCTTTGCCTTCCACCAGGCGGCGACCTGCGGGTCGAGCGGATCGGCGGTCTTCAGCCCGCCCAGTGCGATCGGCGAGGCAAAATTGACCGACAGATAGACCTTGATGCCATAAGGCCGGAAAATATCGGCCAGCGCCGCGGCCTTCTCGATATAGCGGTGCGTCAGGACGTCGGGCGTCGCGTTGACGTTGTTGAGCACGGTGCCGTTGATGCCGATCGAGGCGTTGGCACGGGCGTAATCGGTGTAGCGCGGATCGCGATAATCGGGCAGCCGCCACCAATCCCAGATCGATTCACCGGCGTAACCGCGCTCAACCGTGCGATCGAGATTGTCCCAATGATTGAGGACGCGCAGCTTCACCTTGGGCGCAGAGGCGATATCGAGATGATCGATCGGCTGGCCCGTCTGCAGCTCGCGCAGGAACGCGAACGCGCCGTACAGCACGCCGACGTCGCGATTGGCGGCGATCACCGTCACC
>JBQCHA010000154.1:0-25943 GCA_051955175.1 Sphingomonas sp. | reverse complement strand
CTCGGCCGCGCCTACAACACCGTCGTCCCGTCGTCGGGCAAGGTGCTGACCGGCGGTGTCGACGCCAATGCGCTGCAGCGTCCGAAGCGCTTCTTCGGCGCCGCGCGCAACATCGAGGAAGGCGGCTCGCTGACGATCATCTCGACCTCGCTGATCGATACCGGCAGCCGGATGGACGAAGTGATCTTCGAAGAGTTCAAGGGCACCGGCAACTCCGAAATCGTGCTCGACCGCAAGGTGGCGGACAAGCGCATCTTCCCGGCGCTGGACGTCGGCAAGTCGGGCACCCGCAAGGAAGAGCTGCTGGTCGACAGGGCCAAGCTCTCCAAGATGTGGGTGCTGCGCCGCATCCTGATGCAGATGGGCACCATCGACGCGATGGAATTCCTGCTCGACAAGATGAAGGACTCGAAGACCAACGAAGACTTCTTCGACAGCATGAATCAGTAACCAGATTCGGCCTGCCGCAGGCTGCGGCAGGCACGCATCGGTTCGGCCGGCGGGCGCAAGCCCGGCCGACGGCGCGGATCTACTCCGTACCGGTATTGCAGATGCTCCCTTAGCGGCTGTCGCGCCGCAACGCCGGAACCAGTCGCACATGGCGCGGGTTCGTCTGCCTCTGGCCGGCTAGGCCTTCTCGCCCACGCCTGCTAGGCCGCGTCCATGCCCGATCTTAGCATCGCCGACGTCTTCTCCGCTGCCGGATTGGCAACACTGGCGCAGGTCATCATGATCGACCTGATGCTGGCCGGAGACAATGTCGTCGTGCTCGGCACGCTCGCCGCCGGCCTGCCGCCCCGCGACCGCAAGCGGGTGCTGGCGATCGGCGTCGGCATGGCGCTCGCCTGCCTCGTCGTGTTCGCCGTGCTGGCGACGCAGCTGCTCCACGTCGTCGGCCTGTTGTTCGGCGGCGGCCTGCTGCTGCTGTGGGTCGGCTGGAAGTTGTTCCGGGAGATCCACCCGACACCGCCCGCCGAGCCGGTCGATGATCCCGATACGCCGGCGATCGAGGGCGGCAAGCGCACCAAGAGCTTCGGCCGCGCGGCGATACAGGTCGCGCTCGCCGACCTGTCGATGAGCCTCGACAACGTGCTGGCGGTGGCCGGCGCCGCGCGCAACCATCCCACCGTGCTGCTGTTCGGGCTGGCCTTGTCGGTGACGCTGATGGCGGTCGCCGCCAATCTGATCGCGCGGGTGATCGAGCGCCACAAGTGGATCGCCTATGTCGGGCTGCTGGTGATCCTCTACGTCGCCGGCTCGATGATCTACCATGGCATCGTCGACCGCGAGGTCGGGCTGTTGACGTTGACGCGTTGAGGTGGCGGCGGCGCTTGGCCGAACCCGCCTCCTTCTTGTCGCCAGGTCTCCCGGAACAAGGTGCCGACGGGGGGCGCAAAGAGTCGGGTCGGCGCGCCGTTCCTCTACGGCGCCTTGCGCCGCGGGCGTGCCTCGGCGAGCAGCAGCGCGAAGCGATCGTCGGCATCGGTCCACTCGGCAACCGGCGTCCATTCCCCCGCGAGCAGCAGCATCCGCGCGTCGCGCGGCCCGTATTTGTGGCTGTTCTCGGTGTGGATCGTCTCGCCCGCGGCCATGGTGAAGGCGCGGCCGTCGATGGTGAAGGCGACGTCGCGGGTCGCCTCCAGATGCATTTCCATGCGCGTCAGCATGTCGCTCCAGATGGCGCGGTGGCGGAATGCGTCGACGGGAATCGTGCCGTCGAGCTCCCGGTTGATCCGTTCGAGCAGGTTGAGGTTGAATGCCGCGGTGACGCCGGCGGCATCGTCATAGGCCGGGACCAGCACGTCCTCGCCCTTCACCCGGTCCATGCCGATCAGCAGCATCGCGCCGTCGCCGAGCGATTCGCGCATCGCGCGCAACAGGTCTACCGAGGTACGCGGCACCAGATTGCCGATCGTCGATCCCGGGAAGAAGCCGAGCTTCGGCAAATCGTCGATCGCCTCGGGCAGGTCGATGGGCTCCATGAAATCGGCCTCGACCGGAGTGACGGAAAGGTCGGGAAAGCGCTCCGCGAGCCCTGCTGCGGATTCGCGGAGGAAATCGCCCGAGATGTCGATCGGCACATAGGCGGCCGGCGCGATCGCCTCGAGCAGCAGCGGCGTCTTGGCCGACGACCCCGAGCCGAACTCGACCACCGCGCGGCCGGCACCCACGCGCGCGGCGATCTCGCCGCCGCAGCCCTTCAGGATCGCCGTTTCGGTGCGCGTCGGATAATATTCGGGTAGATCGGTGATCTCCTCGAACAGCTCCGATCCGCGCCGGTCATACAACCAACGTGCCGGGACCGCGCGCGGGCGGCTGGCGAAACCGTCGAGCACGTCGGATCGGAAATGAGGATCGACGATGCTCGCGTCGCGGTCTTCGGCTTCGGGCTTGAGCATGGGCGTTACAGGTCCTTGGCGAGCCGCACGCCGGTGAACTGCCAGCGCAGATGCGGATAGAAGAAGTTGCGGTAGCAGGCACGAACATGCCCGCGCGGGGTGGCGCACGATCCGCCTTTCAGCACGAACTGGCCGGACATGAACTTGCCGTTATATTCGCCGACGGCACCTTCGGCCGGGCGGAACCCGGGATAGGGGCGATAGGCGCTGCCGGTCCATTCCCAGACATCGCCGAACAGGGCGGGGGCCTCGCGGGCCGGTCGCGGCTCGATCGGCCCGGCGGTGTCGAGCAGATTGCCCGAGCGGGGGTCATGGCCGGCGGCGGCGGCTTCCCATTCGGCCTCGGTCGGCAGGCGCGCGCCGGCCCAGCTTGCGTAAGCGTCGGCCTCGTAGAAGCTGACGTGCGTCACCGGCGCGGCAGGATCGATCGCGCGTCGGCCGTCGAGCCCGAAGCGGCTCCAGCCATTTTCCTCGCGACGCCAGTAGAGCGGCGCAGTGACACCTTCGCGTTGCACCCATGCCCAGCCATCCGACAGCCAGTGGCGCGGTTCGGTATAGCCGCCGTCTTCGATGAAGGCGATCCACTCGCCATTGGTCACCGTGCGGTCGGCCAGCGCATGGGGGTGGAGCAGCACACTATGCCGCGGCCCCTCGCAATCGAACGCGAAACCCGTGCCGTCATGGCCGATCTCCACCGTCCCGACCGGCCCCTCGATCCAGCGGATCGCGTTGGGCATGCCGACCGGCACCTTGCGCTCGGCGGGCCAGATCGCCGGCTCCACCGGGTTGAGGCTGAACAGGTGGAGGACATCGGTCAGCAGGAGTTCCTGGTGCTGCTGTTCGTGATGGCAGCCGAGCCTGATCAGCCCGCGCGCCGCGTCCGGGAGATCGGGCAGCGCCTCGAGCAGCGCGCGATCGACATGGGTGCGATAGGCCTTCACCTCGTCCAGGCTGGGCCGTGTCACCATGCCGCGGCGTGCGCGTGCGTGGCGCTGCCCCTCGGCCTCGTAATAGCTGTTGAACAGGAACGGGAAGCGCTCGTCATGCAGGCGATAGCCGGTCAGGTGATCGCGCAGCACGAAAGTCTCGAAGAACCAGGTGGTGTGCGCCAGGTGCCACTTCGCCGGGGAGGCATCCTCCATCGACTGCACCGTGGCGTCGGCATCGCTGATCGGCGCGACCAGCGCCACCGTCAGGTCGCGGACATGAGCGTAGAGATCGGCCAGCGCGGCAGCGTCGGCAGCGGGGGCTGGGTTGGTACGCATCGTCGTCCTCTCCCTTCGAGGCGACGGCCTCTCGACCGTGGCGAAGCCTTGGGGGCGCAGTTATGACACCGCAGTTATGACGATCGCGTGGCCCCCGGCCGCCAGAGAACGTCTCCGCTGGCCATTTTGTTCACCAAACGTGCCGCGACGAACAGAAAATCGGACAAGCGGTTGAGATAGGCAAGGGCCGGCGGGTTGATCGCCTCGAGCGCCGATGCCGCGCGCTCTGCCCGCCGCACGACCGCCCGGGCGAGGTGAAGGTGCGCCGCCGCGGCACTGCCGCCGGGCAGGATAAAGCTGTCGAGCGGCGCCAGGTCCGTGTTGAGTCGGTCGATCGCCGCCTCCAGCCGCGCCACCTGGCCATCGGTGATGCGCAGCGCACCCTGAGTCATGGCCAGAGGGGTGGCAAGATCGGCGCCGAGATCGAACAGCTCGTTCTGGATCAGCGTCAGCTCGCCGGTCAGCCGCTCGTCGGCGAGCGCCGCGATTGCCACGCCCAGCGCGCTGTTCGCCTCGTCGACATCGCCGATCGCGGTCATCCGCGGATCGGCCTTCGACACGCGGCTGCCGTCGACCAGCCCGGTCGTGCCCGCGTCACCCGTGCGGGTGTAGATCGTGTTGAGCTTGACCAAGGGAATGCTCCGGCGCGGCGGATCAGGTGCGGCCGGCGAGGAACAGGATCAGCACGATCATCATGATCGCCAGCGCCTGGAAGAAGATGCGCGCCTGCATCAGCTTGTTGGAGCGGATGCCGATCGCCTCGGGCGATTCGCCGCGCCTGGTCGCCTCCCCGCGCTGCACCAGGGTGGCGAGGCCGCGGACCAGCGCGACCAACGTGGCGATCATCGCCGCGACCAGCAGGATGGCGAGAAACGGGTTCACGCCCCCATCCTACGCCTTTGTCGGTGAGAATCCAGCGGGAAGGCGACCGGCCCGCAGGTCGTCGGCGAGCGCCCGCCCGTCGGCACCGGCGAGCCGCAGCGCCTCCAGCGTCGGGGCGCCGTCACGCTTGGCCAGGCGCTTGCCCGCCGCGTCGGTCAGCAGCGGATGGTGGTGGTACACGGGCGTCGGTAGGTCGAGCAGCGCCTGCAGCACGCGGTGGACATGCGTGGCGGCGAACAGGTCCACCCCGCGGACCACGTCGGTGACGCCCTGCGCGGCATCGTCGACAGTGACCGCGAGATGGTAGCTCGACGGGGCGTCCTTGCGCGCGAGCACCACGTCGCCTTGCGGCGCGGGCTGCGCGACCTGATCGCCGGCAAGCGCGTCGCGCCAGTGGAGTTCCCCAACGCGATCAAGTGCCGCCGCCATGTCGAGCCGCCAGGCGTGCGGTTCACCGAGCCGGGCGGTGCGCGCCGCCACCGGCACGCGTCGACAGGTGCCGGGATAGGCGGTGGTCTCGCCCGCGTGCGGCGCCGATCCGCTGGCGGCGATCTCACGCGCGATATCGGCGCGCGTGCAGAAGCAGGGATAGACGAGCCCGGCCGCCTTCAGTCGCGCTAGCGCGAAATCATAGTGCGCCAGCCGCTGCGACTGGAAGGTGACCTCGCCATCCCAGATCAGGCCCAGCCAGGCGAGATCGGCTAGGATCGTGGCGACGTGTTCCGGCCGGCTGCGCGTGCCGTCGATATCCTCGATCCGCAGCAGGAAGCGGCCACCCCGCGCGCGGGCAAGATCGTGCGCCCGGATCGCCGAATAAGCGTGGCCGAGGTGCAGCCGTCCGGTCGGGCTGGGCGCGAATCGCGTGACGAGCCGACTCATGGCGGTCGCTACGACGACTCTTGACCGTGAGTCGCGGCCTGTGCTGTCATCACGACGTCATCCGGATGCGCGACAGCGCGGCCGTACTCGACGGGGAGGAGCCATGTATCATCCCGACCTGATCCGCCATCCGGACAGCTGCCCCGCGCTGGTGCTCAACGCCGATTATACGCCGCTGAGCTATTACCCCTTGAGCGTGTGGCCGTGGCAGACCGCGGTCAAGGCGGTGTTTCTCGACCGCGTCGATATCGTCGACCATTATGAGCGCGAGGTGCGAAGTCCCACCGCGAGGCTGAGGCTCCCCTCGGTCATCGCGCTCAAGCAATATGTCAAACCGTCCCAATTTCCTGCCTTCACCCGCTTCAACCTGTTCCTGCGCGACAAGTTCACCTGCCAATATTGCGGGTCGGGTCGCGATCTCACCTTCGATCACGTCGTTCCCCGCGCGCAGCGTGGCCGCACCACCTGGGAAAATGTCGTCACCGCCTGCGCGCCCTGCAACCTGAAGAAGGGCGGCCGCACGCCGCAGCAGGCACACATGCCGCTGCATGTGCCGCCGATCCGCCCGACCAGCTGGCAGCTGCAGGAGCATGGCCGCAGCTTCCCGCCCAACTATCTGCACGAGACGTGGCGCGACTGGCTCTACTGGGATATCGAGCTGGAGGCTTGAGACGAAACGAATAAGTTTCGCGCTGTATTGAATCCGCCACTGTCGTTGCCACATCCACGCCACACGATCTCGCGGGGACCCAGTTCAATGCGCCGTTTGACCATAACGCTTGCCGTCGCGTCCGCTGTTGCGCTGGGTGCCTGCTCGCGCGGGCATGACAATGTCACCGCCAACGCCGTTGCCCCGGCCGGTTTCGTCCCGCCGACCGCGCTCGACCGCACCGACTTCATCGACATGGTCGACCGGCGCTTCAACCAGTTGGACGTCAACCACGATTCCGAGCTGTCGACGCGCGAGATCCCGGAGCGGCACCACGACATCATCGCCTCGTTCGACGTGAACCATGACGGCCGGATCACCAAGGACGAGTTCGAGAAGGGCAGCCTCGGCCGCTTCGACGATGCCGATCTCAACGGCGACAAGGTACTGACCGGCGAGGAACGCCGCGCCGCCGATCTGGGTGCCGACAACGGCAATCAATCGGCTGCCGCCAATGATACGGCCGCGGCGCATGGTAGCGCAAACAACGGCAATTAGCCGATTTCGCGGGGTCTGCTACGGTTGACCCTGCTGGTACCGCAGTGCAGCATGGGGGCATGACCAGCCTCCCCCCGATCACGAACAATCCTGACATTCGCTTCCTCGGCGCGCTGCTCGGCGACGTCATTCGCGCCTATGGCGGCGACGACCTGTTCCGACGGATCGAATATATCCGCTCGACCTCGGTCGACCGGGCACGCGGGGTCGCCGATGGCGAGGCGATCGACCCCGGCCTCGACCGGCTGTCGCTCGACGAGACGCTCGATTTCACGCGCGGCTTCATGCTGTTCTCGATGCTCGCCAACTTGGCCGAGGATCGCCACGGGGTAACGGCGGAGAAGGGTGCCGACGTCGCGTCGGCGGTCGCCAAGCTGGAAGGCGCCGGCGTCGACCAGGGCCGGATCGTCGACCTGTTGGCGCACGGCCTGATCGCGCCAGTGCTGACCGCGCACCCCACCGAGGTGCGGCGCAAGTCGATGATCGACCACCGCAACCGCATCGCCGAGCTGATGGCGATGAAGGACCGCGGCCTTGCCGTCACGCCCGACGGCGACGAGATCGACCAGGCGATCGTGCGCCAGATCGCATTGTTGTGGCAGACGCGCGTGCTGCGGCGCGAGAAGCTCTATGTTGCCGACGAGGTGGAAACGGCGCTCAGCTATTTCCGCGACGTCTTCCTGCCGGCGCTGCCGGCGCTCTACCAGCGTTGGGACCGCGCGTTCGGCCAGCATCTGCCGAGCTTCCTGCGCCCCGGCAGCTGGATCGGCGGCGATCGCGACGGCAACCCGTTCGTCACCGCGGACTCGCTGCGCCTGGCGCTGGGCCGCGCGTGCGAGACGGTGCTGATCGCCTATCTGGAGGCCGTCCATGCGCTGGGTGCGGAGCTGTCGATCTCCAGCCAGCATGCGACCGTGACCGACGAGGTGCTGGCGCTGGCCGAAGCGAGCCATGACGAGGCCGAGAGCCGCAGCGACGAGCCCTATCGTCGCGCGCTGACCGGCATCTACGCCCGCCTGGCGGCGACGTTCACCCATTTTACCGGCAAGGCGGCGCCGCGCCCGGTCGCCCATGCTGCCGAACCTTATGCGGGGCCGCAGGATCTGCGCGCCGATCTGGTCCACATCGCCCATGGCCTGGCGGCGACCGGCGGCGGCGCGCTGGGATCGGGCGGTGCGCTGGGCCGGCTGATCCGGATGGTGGAGACGTTCGGTTTCCATCTCGCCACGCTCGACATGCGACAGAATTCGGCGGTGCACGAACGCGTCGTCGCCGACCTGTTGAAGGTCGCCGGCGTCGAGGCGGATTATGCCGCGCTCGACGAGCAGGCGCGCGTCGCGCTGCTGCGCCGTGAGCTCGCCAGCCCGCGCCCCTTGTGCAGCCGCTTCGCCGACTATGCCGAGGAAACGCGCGGCGAACTCGCCATTCTGGAGGCGGCGGCGGAGGCGCACCGGCGCTACGGCAAGGCGTCGATGGTCAATTACATCGTGTCGATGGCAACCTCGGTCTCCGACCTGCTGGAGGTCAACCTGCTGCTGCGCGAGGCGGGCCTCTATCGCCCCGGCGAGACTCCGGAAGCGGATATCATGGCGGTGCCGCTGTTCGAGACGGTGAGCGATCTCGAGGCCGCGCCGCAGGTGATGACCGACTGGTTCGCGCTGCCCGAGGTGAAGGCGATCACCAAGGCGCGCGGCTATCAGGAAGTGATGATCGGTTATTCCGATTCCAACAAGGACGGCGGCTATCTCACCTCGACCTGGCAGCTCTCCAAGGCATCGAGCGCGCTGGCGCCGGTGTTCGAGGCGGCGGGCGTGCGCATGCAGCTGTTCCATGGCCGCGGCGGCGCGGTGGGGCGCGGCGGTGGCTCCGCCTTCGCGGCGATCCGCGCGCAGCCGCCGGGCACCGTGCAGGGCCGCATCCGCATCACCGAACAGGGCGAGGTGATCGCCGGCAAGTACGGCACGCCCGAAAGCGCGATGACCAATTTGGAGGCGATGGCCTCGGCGACGCTGCTCGCCAGCCTGGAGCCCGAACGGCTGTCGGATGCCGATTACGATCGGTTCGCCGGCGCCATGGACCAGCTGTCGGACGCCGCGTTCAAGGCCTATCGCGGCCTGGTCTATGGCACCGAGGGGTTCACCACCTTCTTCCGCCAGATGACGCCGATCGCCGAGATCGCCGGGCTGAAGATCGGCTCGCGCCCCGCCAGCCGCAAGAAATCCGACGCGATCGAGGATCTGCGCGCTATTCCCTGGGTATTCTCCTGGGCGCAGGCGCGGGTGATGCTGCCCGGCTGGTTCGGCGTCGGCCATGCCATCGCCGCGTTCGAGGACAAGAAGCTGCTCGCCGAAATGGCCGAGGGCTGGCCGCTGTTCGCCGCCACGCTCGCCAACATGGAACAGGTGCTGGCCAAATCCGACATGGGCATCGCCGCGCGCTATGCCACGCTGGTCGAGGACGAGGCGCTGCGCAGCAATGTGTTCGGGCAGATCCGTGACGGCTGGCACAAGACGCGTGACGGGCTGCTGGAGATCACCAACCAGTCGCGGCTGCTGGAGAAGCATTCCAGCCTGGAGACATCGATTCGCCTGCGGCTGCCCTATATCGAGCCGCTCAACCTGCTGCAGATCGAGCTGATGAAGCGCCATCGCGCCGGCGAGGACGATCCGCGGATCGGCGAGGGCATTTTGCTGTCGATCAATGCCATTGCAACGGCGCTGCGCAACTCCGGCTGACGTCACGGACCCCGATCGCCGCCGGGCGGTTGTTCGCAGTGATGACCGTTGGGAGGACCACCATGATCCGTTCGCTGCTGATCGGTGCCACCGCCGGCGCCCGCGCGCTGACGCCGCTCGCCGTCGTCAGCGAGGCGGCGAGCCGCGGAACGCTGCCCGCCGACAATGGCGCGCCGCGGCTGCTCGCCAATTCGATCGTGGCGACGGCCGCCTCGCTGCTGGCGATGGGCGAATGGGTCGGCGACAAGCAAGCTACCGCGCCCGATCGCATTGCGGCGCCCGGGCTCGCGGCGCGGGCGATCACCGGCGCGATTGCCGGCATGGCGCTGGCGCCGCGGCGCCAGCGGCTTCCTGCCGCGCTGCTCGGTGCCGCCGGAGCGGTGGGGGCGGCTTACCTCACCTTTGCGCTGCGCGAGGAAGTGATGCGTTTCGGCCGTGCCTGGACCGGCGCGGCGGAGGACGCGCTGACCTTGGCCGCCGCTCGGCTGATCGTCAGGAGCGACTGAGCCCCTCCGCCAGGAAGGGGGCGGCGATGTCGTCGCGCACGCGCAGCAGCCGGCCGCTTTCCCGGTCGAGCAACGCCCAGGTGGTTACCGCCTGCACCTTGAGGCGGCCGTCGCTGCCCAGGAAGCGCACGTGCCGGTCGAAGCGTGCGCCCTTCGGCGGTTCGGGGACCCAGGTTTCACCGATCACCGTTTCGCCTTCCCGGACGTTGCCGCGATAGTCGATCTCGTGCCGCGTCACCATCCAGATGAAGGCGCTCTGGTGCGCCGCCGGCGCCACCGCCTGCCAATGCGCCACGGCGATGTCCTGAATCCACTGCACCCATACGACATTGTTGACGTGACCGAGCTCGTCGATATCGGCCGCCTGCGCGGTGAAGCTCCGTTTGAACATCGTCACGCCGCAACGATACCCTCTGCCGCATCGACGGACCACCCATGCCCGCGCAGCCGTGCGGCGGCAGGCGTGACCGCGACGATCAATCCGCTTCGTGGAGCGGCGCGTCATCCGGCGTCGCGCGGCCGCGCCACCAGCGGATCGCCTGCACGCAGGCGACCAGCAGCACGACGCCGGCGATCGCCAGCACCATGACGTGGCGCTTGGCCGGCACCCGACCCAGCAGCGTCTCGATGCCATGGCCGAAGACGTAACCCAGCCCCACGAACAGCGCCCCCCATACCGCCGCCGCGATGGTGTTCATGACCACGAAGGTCTGTGCCGGCACCCCGCTGGTGCCGATCGCCACCGGGCTGACGGTGCGGATGCCGTAGATGAAGCGGAAGCCGAAGATGAACGCGCGCGGATAACCCTCCAGCAGGGCGATGGCGCGGGTGAAGGCACGCTTGGCGTGCAATGCCGTCACCCAGCGGTGGGTGCGGAAGCGGCGGCCGAGCAGGAAGAACAGCTGATCGGCGACGAACGAGCCCGCCGCAGCCGCCACCATCGCGGCGGGCAGGGCGAAGAACCCCTGATGCGCCAGCAGGCCGCCGGCAACCGCCGCCGTCTCACCCTCGAACCCTGCCCCGGCGAACACCGCGACGACGCCGTAGCGCGCGATGATCGCCTCGATCGACATCGCGGCGTTACTGCTCGACGCCGAGCTGCCACAGCACGAAGGCATGTTCCTCGGCCGCCTCGCGCAGGCTTTCGAACCGACCCGATTTGCCGCCATGGCCGGCGCCCATGTTGGTCTTGAGCAGCAAGACATGGTCATCGGTCTTGGTCGCGCGCAGCTTGGCGGCCCATTTGGCGGGCTCCCAATAGGTCACGCGCGGATCGTTGAGCCCGCCGGAGATGAACAGCGGCGGATAAGCCTGCGCGGTGACGTTGTCGTACGGCGAATAGCTGCGGATCAGCTCGAACGCCGCGGGATCGGTGATCGGGTTGCCCCATTCGGGCCATTCGCCCGGCGTCAGCGGCAGGTCCGGGTCCATCATCGTGTTGAGTACGTCGACGAACGGCACGTCGGCGATCACCGCGCCCCACAGGTCGGGATCGGAATTGACGATCGCGCCCATCAGCTCGCCGCCCGCCGAGCGCCCGGCGGTGGCGATCCGGCCGGCGCTGGTCCAGCGCTCCGCGATCAGCCCCTTGGCCACATCGACGAAGTCGTTGAACGTGTTGGTGCGCTTGGTGAGCTTGCCCTGGTGGTACCAGTCCTGGCCCAGATCATCGCCCCCGCGGATGTGGGCGATAGCATAAGCGAAGCCGCGATCGAGCAGGCTCAGCCGCCCGGTCGAGAAGCCCGGCGGGATGGCATAGCCATAAGCGCCATAAGCATAGAGGAACAGCGGCCGCGATCCGTCCTTCGGAAAGCCCTTGGGATAGACGATCGACACCGGCACTTGCGTGCCGTCGCGTACGGCGATCTTCAGCCGTTCGGTCGCGTATTTCGACGCGTCATAGCCCGACGGAATCTCCTGCACCTTGAGCGTTTCCAGCGCGCAGCTGTCGAGATGGAAGTCGAACACCGTCGCCGGCGTGACCATCGATTCATAGCCCATGCGCAGCCGATCGACGTCATATTCGGGATTGCTGCCCAGCCCGGCGGCGTAGCTCGATTCGGGGAACAGCACGCGGTGCGGCGCGATGGTGCGGTCGTAACGATGGATATCGACCTGATCGAGCCCGTCCTCACGCCCCTCGATCACGAAGAAGTCGGCGAAACAGGCAACGCCGGTCATGTAGAAATGCGGCGACGGCGCGATCAGCTCGGTCCATGCGCCGGGATTGTCGATCGGCGCGGTGACCAGGCGCCACATCGGATCGGTATCGTTGGTGTGGATGAACAACGTGCCGTCATGCTCGTCCACGTCATATTCGCGGCCCTCCTTGCGCGGGCTGACCAGGATCGGCTCGGCGGTGGGGTTGTCGGCCGGCACCAGCCGCACCTCGCTGGTGACATGATCGCCGGTGGCGATGATGATCCACTTGCGCGACTGCGTCTCGGACACGCCGACGCGATAGCCCTCGTCATCCTCGTGATAGAGTTCGACGTCGTCGGCCGGATCGGTGCCGAGCCGGTGCAGCCGCGCATTGTCGGTGCGCCACTGCGCGTTGGCGAGGCCGTAGAGGAACGCCGAATCGTCGGCGGTCCACACGATTTCGGATAGCATGCCGGGGATCACCTCGGGCAGATGCGCGCCGCTCTCCAGGTCCTTCACGTGGATGGTGAAGCGTTCGGAGCCATTGTCGTCGATGGCATAGGCGAGATAACGGCCGTTGTTGCTGACCGAAAACGCGCCGAGCCGGAAGTATTCCTTGCCCTCGGCCAGCGCGGGCTCGTCGAGCAGCAGCTGGTCTGCGCTGCCGTCGGTCGCGTCGATCGGCTTGCGCCACCATTTGCGATATTCGCCGCCGGTTTCGAACGCGGTCCAGTAAAGCCAGTCGCCGTCCTTCTGCGGCACCGAGCAATCGTCTTCCTTGATGCGGCCCTTCATCTCTTCGTAGAGCCGGTCGACCAGCGGCTGGTGCGGCTTCATCACCGCCTCGAAATAGGCGTTCTCCGCCTCGAGATAGGCGAGCACGTCCTTGTCGGTGACCTCGGGATAGGCGGGGTCTTTCAGCCATGCCCAGGGATCGTCGATGGTCTGCCCATGCGCGGTGAACGAATGCGGGCGGGTCGCCGCGACGGGGGGCTGGGGAAGCTCGGTCATCGTCGAGCCCTATCGCGGCTGGGGCGGCGTCGTCGAGAGGGGAAGCGGCCAAAGCATGGTGGCTATCTGCGGCTTCGGCATAGCCTGTCGCCGGGCATTGAGCATCGACGGTGCAGCCTCCATAGTCGGGGAATGTGGCGTCAGGCGGTATCCATAATCGTCGCAGCGACGGGCTTGCTCGCCATGCCCTCGGTCCTCAACGCAGCGGTCGACCAGAAGATCGTGTTGAGCGGCAGCTGTCGCTATGCCGATCGGGTAATGGACCATCGCGCCGACACGGTGCTCGTCCTGTGCGACACGGCGACAATCGACCGGAATGGTGCGACCGTGGCGCTCGATTTCGGGCAACGGGGCTGGGGCTCGATGGCCCGATTCACCGGCTCGATGACCGGCGATGCGTTGGCGGTCTCGCAAGTCTGGCTGCGCCATGGCGGGAGTGCCGGGGCGGGCGGAACCTGCAAGATTTTCCACCACGGCGATGGAAGGATATCTACGATCAGCTGCCTCGCGCAGGTCGGCTCGCGCTGGATTGCGGCGAACTTCGTACCTTCTTCGCTCTGATGCCAGCGGGGGGCATCGACTTGTCGCCTCTCGCATCGTCGGACCGAAAAAGGATCACGACACCGCTTGTCCCACCCGTGCCGAATCTGTCAGAAAACCGGCCATGCCTGATCGAGGTCGACGCCAGCGGCAGCGTCCGGCGAACGCGGCGCGTGCCGTCTCATCGAGGCGCATGCTGTTGCGAGCTTGACCTCCTTAGCCTCTAAAAACGGGAACTGACCGACATGTCCACCTACGCCGCCCGCCTTCAGGCCCTTCGTGAACAACTGAAACGCGACCGGCTCGACGGCTTCGTCGTGCCGCTGACCGATGAGCATATGAGCGAATATGTCGGCGCCTATGCGCAGCGGCTCGCCTGGCTGACCGGCTTTCAGGGCTCGGCCGGCACCGCCGTCGTGATGCCGGAGGAAGCCGCGATCTTCACCGACGGACGTTACACGCTGCAGGTGCGCGAGCAGGTTTCCGCCAGCGAATGGGCCTATTTGCCGGTGCCTGACGTCAAGGTGTCGGACTGGATCGCCGAGCATGCGTCGGGCGGCGCGCGGATCGGCTACGATCCTTGGCTGCACACCCGCCGCTGGGTCGAGGAAGCGTCGAAAGCGTTGGCCGAGGTCGGCGCCGAGCTGGTCGCTGTCGAGGGCAATCCGATCGACGCAGTGTGGGCCGATCGCCCCGCTCCATCACCGGCACCGGTCACCGTCCAGTCCGACGCCGCGGCGGGTCGGTCCTCTGCCGACAAACGCCAGGAGATCGCCGACTGGCTTGGCGCCAAGAAGGCCGATGCGGTGGTGCTGACCGCGCTCGATTCGATCGCCTGGGCGTTCAACGTGCGCGGGGCCGACGTCGATCACACCCCCGTCGCGCTGAGCTACGCCATCGTCCAGGCCGACGGCACCGCCGACCTCTATGTCGCACCGGACAAGATGAGCGACGCGGTGCGCCAGCATCTCGGCAACGCCGTTCGGGTACATGACCGGCTGGATTTCGCACCTGCGCTGGCGCGTTTTGCCGGCAAGCGCGTCGCCGCCGATCCTGAGCGGGCGGTTGCCGCGATCTTCGACGCGCTGGAGGCCGGCGGCGCCACAGTGCTGGCGCTGCGCGATCCTGCGGTGCTGGCCAAGGCGATCAAGAACCCGACCGAGATCGCCGGCCATCGCGTCGCCAGCATCCGTGACGGCGCCGCGCTGAGCCGGTTCCTGCGCTGGGTGGAGGAAACGGCGCCGGCGGGCGGCCTCACGGAGCTCGATTGCGTTGCCAAGCTGCTCGAGTTCCGCCAGGCGACGGGCAAGCTCAAGGACACCTCGTTCGACACCATCTCGGCGACCGGCGCGCATGGCGCCAGCCCGCACTATCGGGTCGATGAGAAGTCCAACGCCGAGTTGCAGCAGGGCCAGCTCTATCTGGTGGACTCGGGCGGGCAATATGAGGACGGCACCACCGACGTCACCCGCGTCATCCCGATCGGCGAACCGACGCACGAGATGAAGGACCGCTTCACCCGCGTGCTGAAGGGCAATATCGCGCTCGATACCGCGCTGTTCCCGGCCGGCACCAACGGCGGCCAGCTCGATGCCTTCGCGCGGCGGCCGTTGTGGGAGGCGGGGCTCGATTTCGCGCACGGCACCGGCCACGGCGTCGGCGCTTATCTGGCGGTGCACGAGGGGCCGCAGCGGATCGGCAAGCCGACCCATGCCGGCGGCGGCACCGGCGAGCCGCTGCTGCCCGGCATGATCCTGTCCAACGAGCCGGGCTATTACAAGGCGGGAGAGTACGGCATCCGTATCGAGACGCTGGTGCTGGTGGTCGAGCGCGACGTGCCCGGCGGCGATATGCCGATGCTGGGGTTCGACACGCTGACCTTCGTGCCGATCGAGCGGTCGCTGATCCTGCCCGAGTTGCTGTCGCCGCAGGAGCTGGCGTGGCTCAACGCTTATCACGCTGCGGTGCTGGAGAAGATCGGGCCCGGACTCGACGGCGAAGACCGGGCCTGGCTGGAGGCGAAGTGCGCGCCGATCGGGTGAAGGCGGGGGACCTGTTTCTTTCCCGCGGAAGGCCTCTGCAAATGCGCTCGCCATTCCCGCGCAGGCGGGAATCCAGACTGGCCGACCCAGCGGCTCAATGCGCTTCTGGAATCAGGCCTCCGCGAGACCTGTGAAACAGGCCATCACCCCGGGAACAAGTCCGGCATGACGGGTGGTGCAAGCGGGAGAGGGCAATGCCGCGCCGGCGGCTCAGACATTTTCCTCGCGCAGCGGGCGCGACAGCAGCGCGTCGATCACGCTGTCGACCGCCGCGCCCTCGAGCAGCGCACACACCGCCGCGGTGACGGGCATGTCGACGCCCGCGTCGGCGGCGGCCTCGCGCAGCACCGGCGCCGTGAAGGCGCCTTCCGCCACGGTACGGCGATCGGCGAGCAGCACGCCGGCGCTCTCGCCCTGGCCCAGTCCGACGCCGAGAGAGAAATTGCGCGAGCTGGTCGAGGAACAGGTCAGCACCAAGTCGCCGAGGCCGGAGAGGCCCGCCAGCGTCTCGGCCCGCGCGCCGCGCGCCAGGCCGAAGCGCGTCATCTCGGCGAATCCGCGCGCGATCAGCGCGGCGCGGGCATTCTGGCCCAGCCCGGCGCCCTCGACCACGCCGCAGGCAATCGCCAGCACGTTCTTGACCGCGCCGCCGATCTCCGCGCCGATCACGTCCGATGAGCCGTAGGGGCGAAACACGGGGCTGGCGAGCCGCTCGGCCAGCCGGTTGCGTAGCGTGTCGTCCTCACAGGCGAGCGTCACCGCGGTGGGCAGGCCGGCCGCGACTTCATGCGCGAAGGTCGGCCCCGACAGCACCGCGATCGGCGCCTGGGGGTGCGCGGCGCGCGCCACTTCGCTGACCAGTCGCCGACTGCCTGCCTCGATCCCCTTGGCGCAGAGCACCAGCGCACGGGTGCCGACATCGATCCGGGCCAGGATGGCGCCGACATGCTGCGCAGGGGTCACGATCAGTAATGCCTCGCACGCGCCGAGCGCGTCGAGCTCACCGGTTGCGGTGATCGATGGCGCGAGCGCGCGCCCCGGCAGGAACATCGGGTTTTCGTGGGCCGCGTTGACTGCCTCGATCACTTCGGCCTCGCGCGCCCATAGCGTGACCGGCGCGTCGTCGCGCGCGGCGACCTGCGCCAGCGCGGTGCCCCAGGCGCCGGCCCCGACGACTCCGATTCTCATGCCTTCACCCCTGCGCCACGCGCCTTTTCGGCGGTCGGATCGAGCGGCCAGCGCGCGCGCGCCGGCGTGTCGAGCGGATCGGTCAGCCCGGCCGCGAACCGCTCGGCGCCGGCCCAGCCGATCATCGCCGCATTGTCAGTGCACAACCATAACGGTGGCGCAACGAAGCGCAGGCCGCTGCTGTCGGCGAGAGCGCTCAATGCCGCGCGCACCGCCCGATTGGCGGCGACGCCGCCGGCGACGACCAGCGCGGTGGCCGCGTCGGCGCGCCCGATCGCCCGGCTGGTGCGGTCGACCAGGCAATCGACCACCGCCTGCTGGAATGACGCCGCGATGTCCTCGGCCGACCAAGTCCCGGCGTCGCGCGCGCGCATCACCGCGGATTTGAGGCCGGCGAAGGAGAAATGCGGCTCGTCGCTGCCAATCAGCGGTCGCGGCAGCGGCACGGCGCGGGGGTCGCCTAGGGCGGCTGCGCGCTCCACCGCCGGGCCGCCGGGGAAGCCGAGCCCGAGCAGCTTCGCGGTCTTGTCGAACGCCTCGCCCGCGGCATCGTCGATCGTCGTCGCCAGTCGGCGGTACTGCCCCACGCCCTCGACCAGCAGCAGCTGGCAATGGCCGCCCGAGACCAGCAGGAGCAGATAAGGAAATTGCAGATCGGGATCGGTCAGCCGCGGCGACAACGCGTGCCCTTCCAGATGGTTGACCGCGACCAGCGGCTTGCCGGCGGCATGCGCCAGCGCTTTGCCGGTGACCAGCCCGACCATCACGCCGCCGATCAGTCCCGGACCGGCGGTGGCGGCGATCGCGTCGACGGCGTCGAGCGACACGCCGGCTTCATCCAGCACCTCGCGCACCAGCGGTGCCAGCATCTCGACATGGGCGCGCGCGGCGATTTCCGGCACCACGCCGCCATAGGGGCGGTGCGCCGCCTCCTGTCCCGCCACGCGATGCGCGAGCAGCGTGCGATCGCTGCGCACCAGCGCCGCAGCGGTCTCGTCGCAGCTCGATTCGATGCCCAGGATCAGCGTCATGCCTCTCCTGTAGGGTCGCCATGGGCGCACCGCAACGCCGCGGGGGCTCGACCCGCGTGGCGGCGGCAGCTAGCACCGTGACATGGCTCGACTTCGTCTCGGAACGCGTGGCTCGCCGCTGGCGCTGGTGCAGGCCAATATGGTGCGCGATGCCCTCGCTGCGGCGCACGGTTGGGCGCCCGATGCGATCGAGATCGTGACGGTGCGCACCACCGGCGATCGGGTGCAGGACCGGCCGCTGGCGGAGATCGGTGGCAAGGCCTTGTGGACCAAGGAGCTCGATCGGGCGCTGCTCGGGCACGACATCGACCTTGCGGTGCATTCGATGAAGGACGTCGAGACGATCCGGTCGGAAAGCATCGTCATCGCCGCGATGCTGCCGCGTGCCGATGTCCGCGATCGCCTGATCGGCGCCGAGAGCGTCGCCGCGCTGCGCGAGGGCGCGGTGGTCGGCACCAGCTCGCCGCGCCGTCGCGCGCAATTGCTGGCGCTGCGTCCCGACCTGGAGATCGTGCTGTTCCGCGGCAATGTCGAGACACGGCTGGCGAAGCTGGGCGCGGGCGAGGTCGATGCGACGCTGCTGGCCGCCGCCGGGCTCGATCGGCTTGGGCATGGCGGGCTCGGCCACGTCATTCCGCCCGACGTGATGCTACCGGCGCCGGCGCAAGGCGCGGTGGGGATCGAGGCGCGGCAGGCGGATGGCGAGACGCGTGACCTCGTCGCTGCGATCGATGACGTCGTGACGTCATCCTGCGTCCGGTTGGAGCGCGCGTTTCTCGCCGCGCTGGGGGCGGATTGCCATTCGCCGGTCGCGGGCCTTGCCACCGCCGAAGGGGGGGGCGTTCGCCTGCGGGGTGCGCTTTACGCGCTCGACGGGACCGCCGAACTGTCGAGCGACATCACCGGCGCGTGGGGCGACGCGGCGGTGGCGCGGGCGCTCGCCGCCGAACTGCTCGACCGCGCGCCGCCGGCGGTCAGGCGCCTGTTCCAGGGATGACCCGGCCCGTCGCCGTCCTGCGCCCGCAGCCGGGCAATAGCGAGACGGTGGCGCGGCTGCTCGCGGCGGGTCTGACGCCGATCGCCATGCCATTGTTCGAGGTGCGGCCGGTCGCCTGGACCGCACCCGATCCCGCAGCGCACGATGCGCTGTTGCTGACCAGCGCCAACGCGGTGCGCGCGGGTGGCGAGGATCTGGGGCGCCTCGTCGTGCTGCCGGTGCTGGCGGTGGGCGAAGCAACCGCTGCCGCTGCCCGAGCGGCGGGGCTCACTGTGGTTATGACCGGCGATGCCGGTGCCGAGGCATTGGCGAAACAGGCGCAGGCGGAAGGATTCGGCCGCGTGCTGCATCTCGGCGGGCGTGAGCGTCACCTCGCTGAGGGCGGGGCGGTCACGCGCGCGATCACCGTCTATGCCAGCGAGCCGTTGGAGATCGCCCGCTCTCAGCTGGCGGCTCTCGAGGGAACCGTAACGCTGGTTCATTCGGCGCGCGCCGGCCGACGGATCGGCGCGCTGCTCGACGCGGCGACGGTCGGGCGGGGATCGGTTCGCCTGGCCGCGATCAGCACCGCGGCCGCCGTTGCAGCGGGGCAGGGGTGGGCGACCGTGGCTGCCGCTCCCATGCCCAATGATGATGCGCTGGTCGCCCTGGCGCGGCGTCTCGCCGATTGACCGGGGCGGCCGGCACGGGAATAAGGAGCCGATGGTCAGCGACGATCCCTTCCTGGCGATGCGGGCTCGCCGATCGAGTTGGCGCGGCACCGCCATTCTCGCCGTGCTGAGCTTCATCATCGGTATCGCCGTGATGGCGCTTGCGTTCCATTATTATGCCAGTCGCCTGCCGTGGCTGGCACCCGCCACGCAGAACGACCGGCAGGCGGGGTCCGCGCTCAGGAAGGGCTCGTCCACCGCAGCAGCGTCCGAAGACTATGGTGCGCTGGCTGCGCGCGAGGCGGCGCTGGGGGCGCGCCTGAGTGATCTTGAATCGCGCACCTCGGAAATCGACACCCAGGCCGCCGCAGCGTCGGGCAATGCGACCCGTGCCGAGGGGCTGCTGGTCGCCTTCGCCGCGCGCCGTGCGCTCGATCGCGGGCTGGGGCTCGGCTATATCGAGGGGCAGTTGCGCGCCCGTTTCGGCGCCGCCAACCCACGCGCCGTGGCGATGGTGATCCAGGCCTCGCGTCAGCCGGTCACGCTGGAGGACCTGCGGCTCGGCCTCAACACGATCGGGCCCGACCTGATCAGCGGCGCCAACCAGGGCTGGACCGCGGGCCTGCGCAGCGCCTTTTCCAACCTGATCGTCATCCATCGCCAAGGCGAGCCGTCGCCATTGCCGAGCGACCGGCTGAGCCGCGCGCGGCATCTGCTCGAAGGCGGGCAGGTGGAGGCCGCGCTCGCCGAGGTTGCCAAGCTGCCCGGCGCCCCCAAGGCGCAGCGCTGGATGACGGCGGCGCATCGCTACGTCGAGGCGCGCCATGCGCTCGATGTCATCGAAACGGCGGCGATCCTGGGCCAGGCGACGCGTCCTGCGCCGCCGCCCGCAGCGGCCAATCCGGCGCCCGCGAATAGCGACGCAGCGCCTCAGGCAGGTAATCCTGCCGCAGCGGCCCCAACCGGTGCGACGCAGCCCGATCCGGCGCCGCCGGCCGGCGACAACAGCGCCGCGGCGGTCACGGCGCCGGTCCCCGGAAACGCCACGGCCTAGGGCTGCTCTCGCGAAAGTGGGCGGCGGCCGGCTGGTTCCGGCCTGCCGCGTTCAGATGCCTTCGCCGCTCAGCCGCTGGCAGATCAGGTCGAGCTGATCGAGCGTCGAATAATTGAGCGTGATCGCGCCGCCCTTCGGGCCATGGCTGATCCGCACCTTGAGGCCCAGCAGGTCGCCCAGCTGCGTTTCCAGCGCCGCGATATCGGTGTCGCCGGAGCCGTTGTTGAGATTGCCGGCGGGTGCGCGGCTGGTGCTCGCCGGCTTGGCGGCACGGGCCAGTCGCTCGGTGTCGCGCACCGACAGGCCCTGGTCGATCACCTTGCGCGCCAGGCCCTGCGGATCGGGGGCGCCGATCAGCGCACGGGCATGGCCCATGCTGAGGGCGCCGGCGATGACGTGGTCCTGCACCGGCTGCGGCAGGTCGAGCAGCCGCAGCAGGTTGGCGATGTGGCTGCGTGACTTGTGGACCAGCTTGCCCAGCGCTTCCTGGGTATGGCCGAAGTCGCCGATCAGCCGATGATAGGCCTGCGCCTCTTCGATCGCGTTGAGATCCTGCCGCTGGATGTTCTCCACCAGCGCGATTTCCAGCGTTTCGGCTTCGTCGAAATCGCGTATGATTACAGGAACTTCGTGCAAACGAGCGCGCTGTGCGGCGCGCCAGCGACGCTCGCCGGCGACGATCTGGTAATCATGGCCGTGCGGTCGCGCGACGATCGGCTGGATCAGGCCGCGCGCACGGATCGATTCGGCAAGCTCCTCCAGCGCCTCGTCGTTGAAGTGACGACGCGGCTGGACCGGGTGGGGCGACAGCGAGCCGACCGGCAGCATGCGGACGCCCGGGGTACCCGTCGGCGCACCGGCGACCGGCTCCTCGCGGGCGATGTCGCCCATCAACGCACTGAGGCCACGGCCGAGGCCGGGGCGCGGCTTGCGGGCGGGCGCCTGGTCGCTCATGCCGCGGCCGCCGGCTGCGGCATGCGCGCGATCAGCTCACGGGCCAGCGCAATATAGGCCTCCGATCCCGGGCAGCGGTGATCGTAGATCAGCGCCGGCACGCCGTGGCTCGGTGCCTCCGACAAGCGGACATTGCGCGGGATCACGGTGTCGAACACGACGCGACCAAGCACCGCGCGGACGTCGTCGGACACCTGGTCGGTCAGGCGGTTACGGCGGTCGTACATGGTCAACACCACGCCCAGGATAGAAAGGCCGGGATTGAAGCGCGAGCGGATGCGCTCGACCGTGCTCAGCAACTGGCTCAAGCCTTCCAACGCAAAGAATTCGCACTGCAGCGGCACCAGCAGCGCGTGCGCCGCGACCATTGCATTGAGCGTCAGCAGCCCCAGCGAGGGCGGGCAGTCGATGATGACCACCTGCCACGGACCCTTCGTCGTGCCGACGACGCGATCGAGCCGATGCGTGCGGTCATCATACTCGACCAGCTCGATCTCGGCGCCCGACAGGTCGACGGTGGCGGGGACGATGTCGAGCCGCGGGACGCGCGTGGTGATCGCGGCTTCTTCCAGCGTGGCGTCGCCGACCAGCAGATCATAGGTCGACAGCTTGCGCTCGGCGTGTGGGATGCCCAGCCCGGTTGACGCATTCCCCTGCGGGTCAATGTCGACCAGCAGCACGCGCACGCCCGTTGCGGCGAGCGCAGTGGCGACGTTGATCGCGGTGGTCGTCTTTCCGACGCCGCCTTTCTGATTGGCGACGGCGATGCAGATCATGTCGGTCATCGCGGTGTGACCCCCTTGGCGACGACGATGAGTGAGTCAGGTTGAGTGATGCTCTGTTCCACGTGGAACGAACCATGCCACGTCTTGCGCGCCTGCGCCACCTCTTCGCGTGCGCTGCGCCCCTTGGGCAGCAGCCAGATCGTCTCCGGGCTGGACACATGTCGCGCCGCGTCGAGCAACTCGGGCAGCGCCGCAACCGCACGGGCAGATATAGTATGATAGCGACCGGTGCAGGCCTGCACCTTGGCAGCGACAACCGTGACCGCATTCAGCCCCAGCTCGGCCGCGGCGTGCTGAAGGAACTCCGCACGCTTTCGGCGCGGCTCGCAGAAGGTGATGGGGCCATCGCGAAGGCAGGCGATCACCAGTCCCGGAAATCCTGCGCCGGTGCCGATGTCGAGCCAGGCGCCAGGGCGCTCGCCGGCAAGAACGAGCAATTGCGCCGAATCGACGATGTGCCGACTCCACATTGCTTCGATCGTGCTGGGGGCGATGAGGTTCTGCCGATCAGCCTCTGCACGAACCAACGCGACGAGACGAGCGAGCAGCGTTCCACGTGAAACGTCGAACCGTTCGGCGATCCAGGCGCGTGCTTCCTCCTCGGTCACGCTGCTCGACGCCGCAAATGAAGCATGATCGCGGTCAATGCCGCAGGCGTGATGCCGCGGATGCGTCCCGCGGCGGCGAGCGAGGTCGGACGGGCGGCAGAAAGTCGTTCGACCATCTCCGCCGACAGTCCGTGGATCGCGTCATAGCCGAGGTCGGCGGGGAGGGGGATCTGCTCGTTGCGTTTAAGCTCGGCCACTTCGGCGGCTTGGCGATCGAGATAGGGCGCGTAGCGGGCATCCTCGACCATTTCGGCAAGCAGCGCCGCATCAGGCGCATCCCATCCCGGCGGAGCGACATGATCGAGCTCAACCCCGGCGAACCGCAGCCATTCGTGGCCCGTCCGCCTGGCCCCATCCTGGCCTACGGGTGCTCCGACGGCGGCCATGCGCGTGGCACTATGCTCGGCCGACAGCATCTCGTTGATCGCAGCGCGTGCTTGCTCCCGACCGCGCAGCCGCTCGCGTCGCTGCTCGCTCAAGCATCCCAAGTCGTCGGCAATCGGCGACAACCGCGTCTCGGCGTTATCGGCGCGGAGCCGGAGTCGGAACTCGGCGCGAGCGGTCAACATGCGATAGGGTTCGGTGACACCCTGCAGGACCAGGTCGTCGATCATCACGCCGAGGTAGCTATCGCTGCGATCGAGGACGAGCGGTGCCACGTCGAGCGCGTGCGCGGCCGCGTTGATCCCGGCGACCAGGCCCTGGCCGGCGGCCTCTTCATAGCCGGTCGTGCCGTTGATCTGGCCGGCGCAGAACAGGCCGGGCAGGGCGGCAAGCTGCAGCGTCGGCTCCAGCGCGCGCGGATCGACATAGTCGTACTCGACGGCGTAGCCGGGCGCGACGATCCGCGCGCGGGAGAGGCCGGGGATCGACGTGATGAAGGCCGCCTGCACGTCGGTCGGCAACGACGTCGAAATGCCATTGGGGTAGACGGTGCTGTCGTCGAGCCCCTCCGGCTCGAGGAAGATCTGGTGCCCGTTGCGATCGCCGAAGCGGTGGATCTTGTCCTCGATCGACGGGCAGTAGCGCGGGCCGGCCGCGCCGATCGCACCGGTGAACAGCGGCGAGCGATCGAGCGCCCCGCGGATAATGTCATGCGTCGCCGCAGTCGTCCGGGTGATCGCGCAGCGCAACTGCGGCAGCAGCCGGTGCGGGGTCATCGGCGACATCGTCCACGGCTCGTCGTCGGAGGGTTGCTCCTCCAGCGCTGCCCAATTGATCGTACGGCCGTCGAGCCGGGGCGGGGTGCCGGTCTTGAGCCGCGCGATCGGCAGACCCAAGGCACGGAGTTGTTCGCCCAGTGCGGTCGCCGCGCGCTCGCCGATGCGGCCGCCGAGTTGCCGGTCTTCGCCGCAGAACAGCCGCCCGCCGAGGAATGTGCCGGTAGCGAGAATGACAGCCGGGCCCGCAAGGCTCGTGCCGCCCTCCAGTTCGACGCCGGCGACGCGGCCATTCTTGACCACCAGAGCCCGCGCCTCGCCGGCGACGATCGTCAAGCCTGACTGCGCGGCCAGCATCGTCTGGATGGCGGCGGCATAACGTTTGCGGTCGGCCTGCACGCGGGGGCCACGCACCGCAGAGCCCTTGCTGCGATTGAGCATGCGGTAATGGATAGCTGCGGCATCGGCGGCGCGGGCGATGAGCCCGTCGAAGGCATCGACCTCACGAACCAGATGGCCCTTGCCCAGTCCGCCGATCGCCGGGTTGCAGGACATGGCACCGATCCGCGACGCATCGAAGCTGACGAGCGCGGTGCGCGCACCACGGCGCGCGGCGGCAGCAGCCGCTTCGGTACCGGCGTGGCCGCCGCCGATCACGATCACGTCGAAGCTGGTCATGACACGCCGCTGCTATGCCGCAGCGGCGATCAAGTCAAAGCGTTCCACGTGGAACGGCTCACTTGCCGATACAGAACCGGCCGAACAGGGCGTCGAGCATGTCCTCGGTGTCCGCGGCGCCGGTGATCCGGTCGAACGCGACGCGAGCGACGCGGCATTCCTCGGCCAGCATGAGGAGGTCATCCGTCTGAAGCGCCCGCAGCAACGCCGCCGCAGCATCGGCGCAGAGGTCGCGCTGCCGCCGGTTGAGCACCAGGCGGTCGAGCCGCGGTAGCAATCGCGAGGCCTCCTGCTCGATACGTGTCCAGAGCGCCCCGACACCTTCACCGGTCCTTGCCGAGATGGGAAGCGTGTCGGATCGTGGTGGCGCCACGTCGGCGCGGGGTGAGATTCGGATGGTGGTGGCGCCAGCGGGCGCCGGGGCGGTGTCGTCGAACAGGATGACGATGTCTGCCTCGGCGAACGCCTGTCGCGCGCGTTCCATCCCGATTTGCTCGATGGGATCGTCGGTGGTGTCGTTCAGCCCGGCGGTATCGGTAAAGACATAGGCGATGCCCGAGCGCACCACCGGCACCTCGATACGGTCGCGCGTCGTACCCGCGAGCGGCGAGACGATCGCCGCCTCGCGCTCGACCAGCGCGTTGAGCAGCGTCGACTTGCCGGCATTCGGCGCGCCAGCAAGCACTACGCGAACGCCATCGCGCAGGCGCTCGACAGGAGGGTTCTCGATCACGTCGCCGATCGCCGCCGCCAGCGCCGCGACGTCCTCCCGGATAGCGTCGGTTGCGCGGCTATCCGTCGCCACATCGTCCTCGTCGGCAAAGTCGAGCAACGCCTCGACGCGGGCGGCGATCGTCAGCAGGCGCGCGGTCCAGTCGCCAATCTGTCTGCTGACGGCACCATCGGCCGATGCGATGGCGGCGCGTCGCTGGCTTTCCGTTTCGGCCATCAGCAGATCGCCGAGGCCCTCGGCCTCGGCAAGGTCGATGCGGCCCGACATCAAGGCGCGCCGGGTGAACTCCCCGGCATTGGCGCGGCGCAGGCCGGGGGAGCGGCTCAACGCGTCCTCCACCGCCGCAACGACGGCACGGCCGCCGTGGACGTGAAGCTCGATCAGATCCTCACCCGTTGCGCTTCGCGGCCCCGGAAAGCACAGCACCAGCGCATGATCGAGCGGCCTGTTGTCGACCGAATCGCGCAACGTCCGCAGCGCCGCCCGGCGGGGTGGCG
>JBQCHA010000153.1:0-11336 GCA_051955175.1 Sphingomonas sp. | reverse complement strand
CTCGCCGTCGCACACCATCTTGTACAGCGCGCGCTCGTTGCGGCCGGCGAGCACGTTCTTCATCGCGCGAAAGTCGGAGGTGAAGATCTTCACCGAGCCGAGCTTCTGGCGCGCCTGCGATTCGGTCAGGCCGACGCCGGCCATCGGCGGATGGCTGAACACCGCGGCGGGGATGCAGTCATAATCGACCTGCGTTGGCTTGCCCCCGAACACGCTGTCCGCGAACGCCTGCCCCTCGCGGATCGCGACCGGCGTCAGCTGCACGCGATTGGTGACGTCGCCCACGGCATAGATGCTGTCGCAGGTCGAGCGGTTCTCGGCATCGACCTTGATCGCCCCCTTCTCGTCCCATTCGACACCAGCGGCTTCGAGGCCCAGGTCGCCCGTGTTGGGCACACGCCCGGTGGCGAACATCACGCAATCGACCTCGAGCGGCTCGTGATTGGTCATCTCGACCCGATAGCTGCCGTCCTCCTGCTGCGTGATGCCCCGAAATTCGGCATTGAAGCGGAAATCGATCCCCTTCATCATCGAAATCTGCAGCAGCCGGTCGCGGATCGAGTGATCATAGCCGCGCAGGATCACGTCGGTGCGGTTGATCAGCGTCACCTTCGCGCCGAATTCATTGAAGATACCGGCGAATTCGTTCGCGATGTAGCCGGCGCCGGCGATCAGGATGCGCCGCGGAATGGCGTCGAGGTGGAACGCCTCGTTGGACGTGATGCCATGTTTGTGGCCGGGGCACGACGGCACGTGCGGCGTCGCGCCCGTGGCGATCAGGATCGTCTTCGCCGTCACCTCGCGCCCGTCGCCCAGGCGGATGCCCTGCGGTCCGGTCAGCACGGCGCGCTGCAGGATGATCTCGACGCCGTGCGTCTCGAGCGTCTGACTGTACGCCTTGTTGAGGCGGTCGACCTCGCCCAGCACGTTGTCGCGCAGTGTCGGCCAGTCGAAGCGGCAATTGTCGACATGCCAGCCGAAGCGCCCCGCGTCTTGAATATCCTCGGCAAAATGCGCGCCGTAGACGAGCAGCTTCTTGGGCACGCAGCCGCGGATGACGCAGGTGCCGCCGACGCGGTGCTCCTCGGCGATGGCGACCTTGGCACCATGGCTGGCGGCGACGCGGGCGGCACGCACGCCGCCCGATCCGGCGCCGATGACGAACAGGTCGTAGTCGTATTGGGGCATCCGCGCCCTCCCTTTTCGTGTCAGCCGAACGCGCGCTTGATCAGGTCGTCGGTCGAAGGATCGAACGCCTGGCCGCCCTTGTCCGCCGCCTTGGCCATCTCCTTGCCGAGTTCGACGCCGAACTGGTCGAACGGGTTGATGCCCAGCAGCACCGCGTTCACGAACACGCGATGTTCGTAGAAGGCGATCAGCGCGCCCAGCGTGCGTGGGTCGAGCATCTCGAGCAGCAGCGTGGAGCTCGGCCGGTTGCCGGGATAGCTGCGCGCCGGGTCGGCATCGTTGGCGCGCCCCTTCATCAGGGCGGCGCCTTGCGCGAACATGTTCATCAGCAGCTGGCGATGGTGATCCTCGGCCAGGCTGTCGCCCGCCTCGATCACGCCGATGAATTCGACCGGCACCAGATGCGTGCCCTGGTGGAGCAGCTGGAACACCGCGTGCTGCGCATCGGTGCCGACGCCGCCCCAGGTGATCGCCGCGCTGGCACGACCAACCGGCTTCCCGTCGACCGTCACGCCCTTGCCGTTCGATTCCATCTCGAGCTGCTGGAGATAGGAGGGCAGCAGCCGCAGCCGTTCGTCATAGGCGAAGGGCGCGCGTGTCTCGGCATGCTTGACCTGGGTGTAGAACAGGTCCGCAAAGGCGGCGAGCGCCGGGGCATTCTCGTGCAGCGCGGCGAGCCGGAAATGGCGGTCCATTTCCGCCGCGCCGTCGAGCAATTCCTGGAAGGCGTCCCAGCCGAGCGCCAGCGCCGCCGGAAAGCCGATCGACGACCACAGCGAATAGCGCCCGCCGACGCTTTCGGAAAACGGCAGCACGCGCGTCTCGTCGACGCCCCATTCCACCGCCTTTTCGGGCGAGGCGGTCAGCGCCACGACCTTGCCATAGGGATCCTCGACGCCCGCCTCGGTCATCCATTGCAGCGCGCTGGTCGCGTTGAGCATCGTCTCGGTGGTGGTGAAGGTCTTGGACGCGACGACCAGCAGCGTGGCCGCCGGATCGAAGCGGTTCATCGCGTCTTCCAGCGCCACGCCGTCGACGTTGGAGACGATCGCCACGTCGTACCGCTGTTCGTCGCGGCCGAGCGCATCGACCAGGAGGTCCGGCCCCAGCGCCGATCCGCCGATGCCGATGTGCAGGATGTGCCGTACCGCGCCCAGCGCGCCGCCCTCGATCGCGTCGATCAGCGCGCGCATCCGCGCGTGGAGCTGCCCCGCCTCGGCAACCGCGTCCTCGGCGCCCTCACCGCGTTCGGCCGTGTGCTGCGCGGCGCGGTCTTCGGTCACGTTGACGTGCTTGCCGGCGAACATCGCCTCGCGCTTGCCGGCCAGGGCCTGCGCCTTGGCCAGCGCCTCGAATGCCCGCACCGCATCGGTCGTCAGATGCGTCTTCGACCAGTCGAAATGGATGCCCGCGACGTCGAGGCTGAACCGCGCCACGCGGTCATCGTCTTCGGCGAACAGCGTTTCGAGGCGCGGCGGGTCGAGCGCTTCGATCGCGCTCCATTCGGGGGTCGACATCGGGGCAGGACTCCTTGTGCCAGCGGATTGATGCTCCACCTAGGGACTTGACCTGCCAACGGCAACGGCGCGGATCGGCGCGGGCTGGTTCGACCGCTGGTGAAGGGATCGGAAACCGGCTAGCGTCTGGCGATGAAGCGACGCGACCGCGGTTGGAGACTTGGCAAGACCGTCGCGCCGGCGCGCTTCGTGCTGTTCTACCTGGCGTTTGCCGTGGGCCTGGTGCTGCTGATCCCGGCGCTGGGCCTGTCCCGCGGCACGCTGGCCGCGTTCGACGGCGCGAGCGCGCTGTTCCTGCTCGCCGTATTGCCGCTGCTCAGCAACGATCGCGCCGACCTGATACGACGCAGAGCCAAGGAAAACGACGCCAACCGTGCGATCCTGCTGGCGCTGACTGGTGTGGTGATGCTGGTGATCCTGGTCGGCGTGGCGAGCGAACTGCGCCACAAGAGCGATCTCACGACGATCGCGCTGGTCGTCGGCACGCTGGCGCTGGCCTGGCTGTTCTCGAACATGGTCTATGCGCTGCATTATGCTCACCTGTTCTATCTCGGCGACGAGCAGGGACATGATCGCGGCGGGCTGGATTTCCCGAAATGCGACGAGCCGGTCTACTGGGATTTCGTCTATTTCGCCTTCACGCTGGGCATGACGTTCCAGACATCGGACGTGGAGATGACCGACCAGCGGATGCGCCGCGTCTCGATCGGCCACTGCCTCGCCGCGTTCGTGTTCAACATCGGGGTGCTGGCGTTCACCATCAACGTGCTGGGCGGCAGCTGACGCAACGGCATCGGGAAAACCGATGCAGCGATGTTACAATATTGCGCGAAAGCGCCGGGCAGGTCTGGACTTGCGGTCGGTCGAGCCATTAAGCGCTGCGTCACCTCCTCTTCAGCCGAAAGGCCTCCGATGACCCGTAGCCTCGCTTTCGCCGCCCTGTTGCTCGGCTCCACCGCCGCTTCGGCGCAGATCACCCCGGCAACCAATTCCAAGCCGCAGATGGTGCCGATCGTGAACACGATTCCGGCGCCGCAGGACGTGGACTATCCCGGCACGCTGACGCTCGACGTCGATGCGTCGGACAACAGCCAGGGCATCTTCCGCGTGAAGGAAACGATTCCCGTCGACAAGACGGGGCCGATGGTGCTGCTCTATCCGAAGTGGCTGCCGGGCAACCACTCGCCGACGGGCCAGCTGGACAAGCTCACCGGCCTCACCATCACCGGCGACAAGGGCCAGCCGATCCGCTGGGTGCGCGACACCGTCGACGTCTACGCCTACCACATCGACGTGCCGGAAGGCGTGAAGACGCTGAACCTCGCGTTCCAGTTCGCCTCCGCGACGTCGCCCGACCAGGGGCGCATCGTGATGACGCCGAACCTGATCAGCCTGCAGTGGAACTCGGTCAGCCTCTATCCCGCCGGCTATTACGTCCGCGACATCCCGATCACCGCGACGGCGCATTATCCCGCCGGCTTCAGCGCTGCGTCGGGCCTGCCCTCGACGGCCAACGGGCCGATCTACACCTACAACACCGCGAGCTATCAGACGCTGGTCGACTCGCCGGTGGTCGCCGGCCGCTATTACAAGCAGTGGGCGCTGTCGTCGAAGGTCGACCTCAACGTGTTCGCCGACAAGCCCGCCGATCTCGTCGCCACGCCGGAGCAGATCGACGCGCACAAGCGCCTGGTCGACCAGGCGGTGAAGCTGTTCGGCGCACAGCATTATGACCATTACGAGTTCCTGCTGTCGCTGTCCGAGCAGCTCGGCGGCAACGGCCTGGAACATCACCGCAGCTCGGAAGACGGCACTGGCGAGGGCTATTTCACCGACTGGAAGAACCAGACCTACGACCACAACCTGCTGCCGCACGAATTCACGCACAGCTGGGACGGCAAGTTCCGGCGCCCTGCCGACCTGTGGACGCCCAATTACGAGGTGCCGATGCAGGACAGCCTGCTGTGGGTCTATGAAGGTCAGACGCAGTTCTGGGGGTATGTGCTGCAGGCGCGTGCCGGGATGGTCAGCAAGCAGGACACGCTCGACGAATATGCGATGATCGCCGCGGTCTATGATCACATGCCGGCGCGGCAGTGGCGCGACCTGCTCGACACCACCAACGATCCGATCATCTCGCAGCGCCGGCCCAAGGGATGGATCAGCTGGCAGCGCGCCGAGGATTATTACAACGAAGGCCTGATGGTGTGGATGGAGGTCGATTCGATGCTCCGCCAGCAGTCGCACGGTACCAAGAGCCTGGACGATTTCGCCCGCGCCTTCTTCGGCATGCGTGACGGTGATTGGGGCGAGCTGACCTACACGTTCAACGATGTGGTCGACACGCTGAACTCGATCCAGCCTTATGACTGGGCGACGTTCCTCAACGAGCGGCTGCAGGGCCTCTCCAACCAGGCGCCGCTGGGCGGCTTCGAGCAGAACGGCTACAAGCTGGTCTACACCGCCGACGAAACCGACGTCTTCAAGCAGTCGGAGGCGAACCGCAACAACGTCAACGCCGCCTATTCGCTCGGCCTGGTCGCGTCGAGCAAGGACGGCGACGTCCAGTCGGTGATCTGGGACAGCCCCGCGTTCAAGGCGGGTATGACCGTCGGCGACACGATCAAGGCGGTGAACGGCAAGGCCTTCTCTCCCGACGTGCTGAAGGACGCGATCGTCGCGGCGCAGACCGACAAGGATCCGCTCCTGCTGCAGGTTGAGCGCCAGGGGGATTATCGCCAGGTTGCCATCGACTATCACGATGGCCCGCGCTATCCGCACCTCGTCAAGACGGGTTCGGGTCAGACCGGTCTCGATAAGCTGCTCACCGCCAAATAGGGCGCGCAGCTCGCCAAATTTCAGCCGGCCGCCTCCCCTTCGCGGGGCGGCGGCCGCTTGCGCAAAGAAGGACTGACGAAGACATGCGTATCGACATGATACCGACGGGCGACAATCCGCCGGAAAATCTGAACGTGATCATCGAAGTGCCGGTCGGTGGCGAGCCGGTGAAATACGAGTTCGACAAGAAGTCGGGCGCGCTGTTCGTCGACCGCATCCTGCACACGCCGATGCGCTATCCCGCCAATTACGGTTTCGTGCCGCACACGCTGTCGCCCGACGGTGATCCGATCGACGCGCTGGTGATCGCCCGCTCGCCGTTCGTCCCGGGCTGCGTGGTGCGCGCCCGCCCGATCGCGGTGCTCAACTTGGAAGATGAGCACGGCGGCGACGAGAAGCTGGTGTGCGTGCCGCACGACAGCACCTTCCCCTATTACACCAATGTCGGTGAAAAGGCCGACCTGCCGCCGATCATCTTCCAGCAGATCGAGCATTTCTTCACCCACTACAAGGACCTGGAGAAGGAAAAGTGGGTGCGGATCGGCAAGTGGGGCGATGCCGAGGAAGCCAAGCGCCTGCTGCTCGAGGCGGTCGAGCGCGCCAAGCAGGCCGAAGCGGCCTGACGACAAGACGGTTCTCATCCGCCCGCGTTCGGGTTAACGCGGGCGGATGCTGAACACGCCCGCCCCATCCGGCGCGCTGCGCCCCAATGCGCGGTGGCACCCATGAGCCAGACTCCATGAGCCAGACCGACGTCCGCCAATTCACCGTCGGCGACGACGACGACGGCATCCGGCTGGATCGCTGGTTCAAGCGGCACATGGCCGACACCAGCTACACGATCGTCGCCAAATGGGCGCGCACCGGCCAGTTGCGCGTCGACGGCAACCGCGCCACGCCCGGCGATCGCCTGCAGGCGGGCCAGGTGATCCGCGTGCCGCCGCTGGAACCGGCCAAGGACAAGCCGGCGCGGCCCAAGCGCGAACGGCCGCCGCTCCACCCGGACCAGGTCGAGTTCGCGCAGGCGATGGTGATCCACCGCGACCCGCAGGCGATCGTGATCAACAAGCCGCCTGGGCTGGCGACGCAGGGCGGCACCAAGACGCACGACCACGTCGACGGCCTGCTCGACGCGCTGCAGTTCGAGGCGGAGGGACGGCCCAAGCTGGTCCACCGGCTCGACAAGGATACGTCGGGCGCGCTGCTGCTGGCGCGCACCGCGCGCGCGGCGGCCTTCTTCGCCAAGAGCTTTTCGGGGCGGACGGCGCGCAAGATCTATTGGGCGCTGGTCGTCGGGGTGCCGTCGATCGACGACGGCATGATCGACCTGCCGCTCGCGAAGCAGCCCGGCACCGGCGGCGAGAAGATGCACGTCGATGAGGAGAACGGCCTGCCCTCGCGCAGCCGCTATCGCGTGATCGAGCGCGCCGGCAACCGCGCCGCGTGGGTCGAGCTGCAGCCCTATACCGGCCGCACGCACCAGCTGCGTGCGCATATGGCGGCGATCGGCCACCCGATCGTGGGCGACGGCAAATACGGCGGTCAGGCGGCGTTCCTGACCGGCGGCGTCAGCCGCAAGATGCACCTCCACGCTCGCCGCATCCGCATCGACCATCCTGATGGCGGCAAACTCGATGTCGTCGCCGAACTGCCCGAGCATTTCCTTGAGAGCATGCGGCTGCTGGGCTTCGACCTCGCGCTGGGTGAGACGATGCCGCTCGACGACGGCCCGCCGCAGCCCAGCCGCGCGACGCAAAAGGCGCGGGCCAAGGCGCATGCCAAGACGGTGCGCAAGGAACGCCGCGGCGAACGCGGGCGGCGGCGCGGCTGATGCACCCCAATGCCGCCTTCCGCTGGGAGGATCGGGCGTCGATGCGCGAGTTCGTCGCGGAGATCGGCTTCGGCGCATTGTTCGCCGCGACGCCCGACGGGCCGCGCGTCGCGCACGTGCCGATCGTGTGGGACGGCGACGACCGCGTCGTGTTCCACCTCGCCCGCGGCAACGCGCTCGCCCGGCATCTCGACGGTGCGACGGCGCTGTTCACCGTCATCGGCCCCGATGGCTATGTCAGTCCCGACTGGTATGGGCTCGACCATAACCAGGTGCCGACCTGGAATTACCTCGCGGTAGAGCTGGAAGGCACGGTGGCGGCGCTCGATCACGCGGCGCTGATCGCGCAGATCGATGCATTGACCGCGGCGCAAGAGGCGCGGCTCATGCCCAAGGCACCGTGGACGCGCGACAAGATGGACGACAAGGCGTTCGAGGCGCTGCTGCGCGGCATCACCGGCTTCGCGCTGACCGTGCAGGCGTGGCGCGGCACCGCCAAGCTGGGCCAGAACAAGCCGGTGGCGGCCCGGCACGCCGCCGCCGATGCGCTGACGACGCACGGTCGCACGGCGATCGCGCATTGTATGAGGCAGATATGACTGAAGAGGACGCACGCGCCCGCAACCGCTATTTCGCGATGGTGGCGGTGCGGCTGATCGGCACCGCCGGCGCGGTGTTCGGCCTGATCCTGCTCGCGCGCGCGGAGAGCCAGCCGCAGCGGCTGCTTGGCGCGGCGATCGTGCTGTCGGCGATGGCGATGATCGCGATCGTGCCGCGCTCGCTCGCCCGGCGCTGGCGGACGCCGCCGGAATGAAGCGCTTCTGGCAGGACGTGGCGGTGGCCGGCGGCGAGATACGGCTCGACGACCGCCCCGTGCGCACGCCCGGTCGCGCGCCGCTGATCGTCCCCTACCCCGACGCGGCCGAGGCGATCGCCGAGGAGTGGCGCGCGGTCGCGGGCGAGATCGATCCGCGCGCGATGCCGTTGACCGGCTTCGCCAACGCCGCGATCGACCGAATCGCGCCCGATGTCGCCAGCTTTGCCGCCGGCCTCGCGCGCTACGGCGAAAGCGATCTTTTCTGCTATCGCGCCGACAGCCCGGTCGAACTCGTCGCGCGCCAGCGGCAGGCTTGGGATCCGCTGCTCGATTGGGCGCGCGGCCGGTATGACGTGCAATTCGCGGTGACCAGCGGCGTCATGCACGTGCCCCAGCCCGAGGCGACCCTCGCGCGCCTGGGCAAGGCGGTGGCGGCACGAACGCCGTTCGAGCTCGCCGCCTTGTCGCCGATCGTCACCGTCACCGGCTCACTGGTCGCCGCGCTGGCGCTGTTGGAGCGGGCCGCAGACGCCGCCACGGTGTGGCATGCCGCCAGGATCGATGAGGAGTGGCAGGCCGAACAATGGGGCGAGGACGAGCTCGCCGTCCGGGCGCGCGACGCCCATCGTGCCGATTTCGAGGCCGGCGCCCGTTTCCTGGCACTGCTTCGCGGCGGCGACCGCTGAGGGCTATTTCGTCTTCAGCTTGCGGATGAAGCCAATGATCCCGGTCTGGCGCGAGCGCTTGAGCCGTTCGGCCGCCAGGATGGTCTTGACCTTGTCGAAACACTGCTCGACGTCGTCGTTGACCAGCACATAATCATAGGCGTCCCAATGGCTCACCTCGTTGTCCGCGCGGGCCATGCGGGCGTCGATGATCTCCTGGCTGTCGGTCGCGCGCCGTTCGAGCCGCTGGCGCAACTCGGTCATCGACGGCGGCAGGATGAACACCCGCACGACGTCGCCGCCGGCAAGCTGATAGAGCTGCTGCGCGCCCTGCCAGTCGATGTCGAACAGGATGTCATGGCCGTCGGACAGCGTGTGGAACACGTCGGCCTTGGGCGTGCCGTAGCGATTGTCGAAGACGTGCGCCCACTCGAGGAACTCGTGGTTCGCCACCATCTCGCGGAACTTCTCGAGGTCGACGAAATGATAATCCTTGCCGTCGACCTCGCCCTCGCGCGGTGCTCGCGTGGTGTAGGAAACCGACATCGACAATTCCGGCTCGTTGGCGAGCAGCTTGCGCGCGATAGTCGATTTCCCCGCACCCGAGGGCGAGGAGAGGACGAACAGGACGCCGCGGCGTTTCAAGCCGTGGGGGTCATGCTGGATCGGTGCGGCCATGCCCGCTAGTGGCCATAGCAGGCCGGGGCGTCAAGCGGGGGGCGGTATGACACGAGGGAAAAGCTGGGTGGCGGCGACATTCGCGCTGGCCGCCGCCGCGGCGATCGCTGAGCTGGCCATGGGCCGCTCGGCGCTGTGCCCGTGCGGTCGTATCGCGCTGTGGCACGGCGTGGTGCAGTCGAGCGAGAACAGCCAGCAGCTGACCGATTGGTATAGCTTCAGCCACTTGATCCACGGCTTCCTGTTCTACGCCGCGACCTGGGCAGTGTTGCGCCGCGCGCCGGTCCCCGCACGATTGTTCGCAGCGGTTGCCCTCGAGGCGGCCTGGGAAGTGCTGGAAAACTCGCCGATCATCATCGACCGCTATCGCGCGGTGACGATCGCCTACGGCTATGCCGGCGACAGCGTGCTCAACTCGATGGCCGACATCGGATGCATGGTCATCGGCTTCTTCATCGCCCGCGCCTTGCCCTGGTGGGCGACCGTAGCACTCGCCGTCGCGCTGGAACTGTTCACCTTATGGGCAATCCGCGACAATCTGACGCTCAACGTGCTGATGCTGGTCGCGCCCAGCGCGGCGATCCGCCACTGGCAGACCGCCGGCTGAAGTCACGCTTCGGCCGCATCCTCGCCGCCCGTCACCTGATCCCAGGCGGCGCCGATGCCGCGCAGCACCAGCCAGCCGACCGCCCAGGTGGCGACGACCGGCAGCGTGACCTTCAGCACATTGGCGGTGACCGCGCCGATGATCGCGCCGTCCGCCTCGCCGTCGTCGCCGCTCATGCCGTCGATCGCGGCGCCGACGACGGCGCCGATGGTGGTTGCACCCATGTTCTAAGCTCCTCCGTTCGAAGAGCTAAGCGCGCGGGCGCCCCGGCGGGTTCCGTCAGCGGCCGACCATCGTCTCCGGCCGCACGACGCGATCGAACGTCTCCTCGTCGACCAGCCCGAGCTCAAGCCCCGCTTCCTTCAGCGTCTGCCCCTGCTGGTGGGCGTGCTTGGCGATCTTGGCGGCGTTGTCGTAGCCGATCTCCGGCGCCAGCGCGGTGACGAGCATCAGTGAGCTGTCGACCAGCTGCTTGATGCGGCCTTCATTGGCCTCGATACCGTCGACGCAGCGCTCGGCGAAATTGGTCATGCCCGTGCTGAGCAGCTGGATCGAGCGCAGCACGTTCGAGCCGATCAGCGGCATGAACACGTTCAGTTCGAACTGCCCCTGCATGCCGCCGATCGTCACCGCCTGGTTGTTGCCCATCACCTGCGCCGCGACCATCGTCAGCGATTCGCACTGCGTCGGGTTGACCTTGCCCGGCATGATCGAGCTGCCCGGCTCGTTCGCCGGCAGCGACAGCTCGCCCAGACCGGAGCGCGGCCCCGAGCCCAGGTAGCGGATGTCGTTGGCGATCTTGTTGAGCGCGACCGCAAGGGTGTTGAGCGCGCCCGAGAAGAACACCAGGCCGTCCTTCGCCGCCAGCTGCTCGAACTTGTTCGGTGCGGGCTCGAAGTCGATGCCGGCGATGTCGGAGATCGCCGCCGCCATGTCCTCGGCCCAGCCCTCGGGCGCGTTCAAGCCGGTGCCGACCGCGGTCCCGCCGATCGCGAGCTTTTTCAGGTTGCCGTTAAGCGCCCCCTCGATCCGCGCCTTGCAGCTGATCAACTGCGCGGCATAGCCGGAGAATTCCTGGCCCAGCGTCAGCGGCGTCGCATCCTGCGTGTGGGTGCGACCGATCTTGACGATATGATCCCAGTCGCGCGCCTTCTTCTCGAGCGCGCCTTCGAGCCGATCCAGCGCGGGGACCAAC
>JBQCHA010000152.1:0-3353 GCA_051955175.1 Sphingomonas sp. | reverse complement strand
GTCGGCGTGCCCTACACCGACGACATGATCGCCAACGCCGCCGCCGACGCCTACGGGCAGGCCGCGCCGGATTCGCCCTTGGCCGACGGCGTCGCCAAGCGCTACGGCAAGGCGACCACGGTGCGCGCCTTCGACGGCAAGCCCAACGACCTGACCGAGATGGACGCGCTGGTGGCCTACCTGCAAATCCTCGGCCGGCTCACCGACGCCGCACACAAGCCGGCCGCGACCGCGGAGAAAAAGCCATGATCATCACCCACGACCTGCTCGTCTGGTTCTCCAAGTCGTTCGGCCTGTTCTACCTGATCGGCCTGTCGCTGATCGTGCTGGTCTACACCTACTGGCCCGCCAACCAGAAACCGTTCGAGCACGCCGCGCAGGCGATCCTCGACGACGACGACAAGCCATACCGGGGATGAGGCACCATCATGGGGCACTTTGAACGCGACCCGCATACCGGCCACATGACGACCGGCCACGAATGGAACGGCATCACCGAACTCAACACGCCGGTGCCGAAGGTGATCTGGCTCTTTCTGGCCTGCACGGTGATCTTCGCCGTCGGCTACTGGATCCTGATGCCGACCTGGCCGATCGGCCGCACCTACACCAAGGGCCTGCTCGGCGACGACGTGCGCCATGACGTGACGCAATCGGTCAAGCAGGCGGCGCTCGATCGCAGCGTGTGGTCGGCGCGTATCGAGAAGGAAAGCTTCGCCGACATCCAGAAGGACCCGCGGCTGATGGAGCCGGTGCGAGAAACCGGCCGCGCGCTGTTCGGAGACAACTGCGCCGCGTGCCACGGCCGCAACGCGCAGGGCAGCAAAGGCTTCCCCAACCTCACCACCCATTCGTGGCTGTGGGGCGGCACGCCCGAGGAGATATTCAAGACCATCGCCGTTGGCATCAACTCGGCGCATCCGGAAACCCGCACCTCGCAGATGCCGGCGTTCGGCAAGGACGGCATGTTGCAGCGCCCCGACATCGACAAGGCGATCGCCTTCGTCCGCAGCCTGTCGCAGCCGAACGCCCAGGACGCTAAGAAGGACATCGATCCCGCGCTGGCTGCGGCCGGCAAGGCGGTGTTCGCGGCGAACTGCGCCTCGTGTCACGGCGAGGACGCCAAGGGCAACATCGAGATGGGCGCGCCGAACCTGACCGACCAATTCTGGATCTATGGCGGCGATCAGGCGTCGATCGCGGAGACGCTGTGGGGCGGACGCCAGGGTCATATGCCGACCTGGGAGAACCGTCTCTCGGCGCTCGACCGCAAGATCCTTGCGCTTTATCTCGTCGATCTGCGGAAGCCCGAGAAATGAGCGCAGAGACCACCACCATGCGACGTGATCGCCGCTGGATCTGGTTACTGGTCGGCGCAGGATTGGCGCTGGTGATCGGCGCCAACTGGCATCTGGTCTACGTCGCCGTCACCTCGCAGCCGGATTGCGTCGCCCATGTGCGCACCGGCGCGAATGGCGCGGCCGGTTCATTCAGCGCGGCGAAATCGTCGTGCACGCCCCGATAATTCCGACCCTCGCACCGAGGAGGACCTGACGTGATCGAGCACACCGAACCCTCACAAACCATCATTCCGCCGGTTGTTTCGCCGCTGCCGATCGACCATCGCTGGAAGCGCGGGCTCACCTCCGCCGATGCCTTCAAATGGCTGGCGCTGGGCTGGCGCGACTTCTGCACCAATCCGGGGCCGAGCATCGTCTACGGCCTGCTGGTGTTCTTGCTGTCGGCGGCGATCGTCTACGGCCTGTTCAAGTTCGAACTGGACTACATTCTGTTCCCGGCGCTCGCCGGCTTCATGGTAGTCGGCCCGATCCTCGCGGTCGGCCCCTACGCCAAGAGCCGACAGATCGCGGAGGGCAAGCAAGTCAGCCTGTTCAATATGATCTTCGTGCGCCCGGCGGCGGGCGCACAGATCGTCTTCACCGGCGTGTTGCTGTGCCTGCTGATGCTGGTGTGGATGCGCGCCGCGGTGATCGTCTACGCGCTGTTCTTCGGGCTGGTGCCGTTCCCCGGCCTCGATCACATCGCGCCGATGCTGTTCGGCACGCCGACCGGCTGGGCGATGCTGATCGTCGGCAGCGCGGTGGGCGCGCTGTTCGCGGCATTCTCGTTCGGCATCAGCGCGTTCTCGATTCCGATGCAGCTCGACAAGCGCGTCGATTCGCTGACCGCGATGGGCTCGAGCATGGCGCTGGTCTGGCACAACATGAGCGCGATGCTGACCTGGGCCGCGATCATGCTGGTGCTGATCCTCGTCAGCATCGCCACCGGCCTGCTCGGATTGATCGTGGTGTTTCCCGTGCTCGGCCACGGCACCTGGCACGCCTATCGTGCCGTGAAGGACTGATCGCGTAACGGCGCCCGCCGAACGGCGGCGGCCGGCGCATGTGGAGCGTGCGATGAGTTGTTGCGCACCCGGCGTTGAACTGACCAGCGGCGACATCGCCGCGGGTCGCGCTGAAGAAGTGCGGCTGGCGAGCCGCGAGGTCGGCAACGGCATCCGCCAGACCGACCTCTCGGTGCCGGCGATGCATTGCGGCGGCTGCATCCAGACCGTCGAGCGCGCGCTGAATGCCCTGCCCGGCGTCGAAGCCGCGCGCGTGAACCTCTCCAGCAAGCGCGCCACCATCCGCTGGCACGACGCAGCCACGCCGCCGCCATTTGTTGAGACGCTGCGCGGCATCGGCTACGACGCGCACCTGTTCGATCCCGGTGCCGAGCGCAAGGACAATACGCTCAGCGAATTGTTGCGCGCGCTGGCGGTGGCCGGCTTCGCCGCCAGCAACATCATGCTGCTGTCGGTGTCGGTATGGGCCGGCGCCGACGCCGGCACGCGCGACCTGTTCCACGCGCTCTCGGCGCTGATCGCGCTGCCGGCGCTGGCCTATTCCGGCCGCGTGTTTTTCCGCTCGGCGTGGAGCGCGCTCCGACATGGCCGCACCAACATGGACGTGCCGATCTCGATCGGCGTGACGATGGCGTTCGGGCTCAGCCTTTACGAGACGATCCACCACGGCGCGCATGCGTATTTCGATGCGTCGGTCACGCTGCTGTTCTTCCTGCTGATCGGCCGCACGCTGGATCATCTGATGCGTGAGCGCGCCCGCACCGCCGTGAAAGGCCTCGCGCAACTGGCGGCGCGCGGCGCGCTGGTGGCGCAGCCCGACGGCGGCAACGTCTATCTGCCGGTGGGCGATATCCAGATCGGCATGACCATCCTGCTGGCGGCGGGCGAGCGCGTGCCGGTGGACGGCCGCGTCACGAGTGGCCAGTCCGACATCGACCGTTCGCTGCTCACCGGCGAAAGCGCGCCGGTGCCAGTGACGAACGGCGCG
>JBQCHA010000151.1:0-11947 GCA_051955175.1 Sphingomonas sp. | reverse complement strand
GCGGTCGACGTGCCCGAATGGCACCTCGCCGCCCTCACCGATGGCGAGGGCGTGTCGGTGACCAGCGAGGCGGGATGCACCCTGCTCTACGGCCATGCCGACCCGATCGGCGAACCGGTGGTCGCGCACGGTCCCTTCGTGATGAACAGCGAGGCGGAGATCGTGCAGGCGATCCGCGACTATCAGCGCGGCCTGTTCGGCGACCCCGCGGCGATCGCCGGATAGACCGGCGGAACCTCCGGCGCGGTCGAGGCTTGTCGACGACATGGCTGAGACGACCACCGATGATGCCTTGCTGACGCTCTGCGTCCAGGACCTCCACGCCGGTTGCCGCGCGGTCGAGCAGCGGCTGCCGCACCTGGTCGAGCATGCGACCGCCACGGCACTGCTCGACGTGCTCGCCGGGCTTGTCGGCAATGCCGGTACGCGCGCGGCGCGGCTGGAGGCGAGTGGATGCGCCAGCGGCGGCCCGGAGAATATCTGGATGAAGGGCATCATGGACGATGCCGAGCGCGACACCGGGAGCATCGCCGGGGGGCGCCTGCTCGACGTCGCGATGGTCGGCGCGGTGCGCAAGGCGATCGCTGCCGAGCTGGTGTCGATCGACACCGCGTTGGCAATGGCGCGGCGGCTGGATCGGCCGGCGACACATGAAGCGCTGCAGGTGAACCACGCCGACCTGGCGGCGGCGGACGAGACGCTGGTGGCGGTGCTGGCGCAACTGACCGGCTGATCCGCCGACGGCACGGCAGGGGAGAGCAGCGATGGTGAACGTCACCTATTCGCCCACCGACACGCTGAAGCCGGTCGCCGACGACATCTGGACGGTCGACAGCGGTCCGATCAAGGCGATGGGCATGGCGCTGCCGGTGCGCATGACCGTGGTGCGCCTCCCGGGCGGCGACCTTTGGCTGCATTCGCCGACGCGGTGCGAGCCGCGGCTGCTCCGCGCGCTGCAGCAACTCGGGACGGTGCGGCACCTCGTCGCGCCCAGCATTGCGCATTGGACGATGGTCCACGACTGGCAGCGCGCTTGTCCGGGGGCGGTGACCTGGGCGGCGCCGGGCCTGGCGAAGCGCCCGCAGGTGCGCGCGTCCGGCATGCGTATCGATCATGATCTGGGCGAGGAAGCGCCGCCCGCGTGGCGCGACGTGGTGAGCCCGGCGATCGTGCCGGGGGCGTTCGGCTATCGCGAACTCATCTTCTTCCATCGCCCGTCACGGACGCTGGTGCTGACCGACCTCGTCCAGAACCTGGAGCCCGCGAAGCTGCCGCGCGGCTGGCGCCTGCTGCTGCGGCTGGCGGGCAGCACCGCGCCCGAGGGCGGCACGCCCGTCTATCTGCGCCTCGTCATCCGGCCGCGGCGCAGAGAGGCGGCGACAGCGATTCGCGCGATGCTGGCGATGGCGCCGGAGCGGGTGATCTTCTCCCACGGCGCCTTGTACGACGCACCGGTCGAACCGCAGCTCCGGCGTGCGCTCGCCTGGCTGCTTGGCTGAGCCGATCCGCAGGCCACCGTGTTTGGCGGAACCCTGCCGTCCCGGCTTCATTGATCAGGCGGAAAGGAGAGGATCAATGAGCAGCGCGACCAAAACCACCGATCACGACGCGATCCGCAAATGGGTGGAGGACCGCGGCGGTTCGCCCGCCCGCGTCGACGCCAAAGGGCACAAGCAGGGCGGCGGCATCCTGAGGATCGACTTCAAGGATCCCGGTGGCGAGGCGGACGAAGCCCTGGAGCACATCGACTGGGAGACGTTCTTCAAGACGTTCGATGAGAACGATCTCGCCTTCCTGCACCAGGACAAGACCGGCGACGGCGAGACCAGCCGATTCAACAAGTTCGTCAGCCGGTCCGGCGACGACGATTAACGGCGGCGGCGGTTGCCGCGCTACGTTGCGCCGCGCCGGAAGCAGTCGTGCGCGTGGTCGTCGACCATGCCGACCGCCTGCATCCAGGCATAGACGATCACCGGGCCGACCGACCAGGTCCCACGCCCAGGCGCCGAAATTCTCGCCGGCGTCGCGCATGGCGAGATAGATGCGCGCGCCGGCGATCGTCGCCTCGATCTTGGCGCGGGCGCGGATGATGCGCGCATCGCCCATCAGCCGCGCGACATCGTCGTCGCCGAACTGCGCCACCGCCTCGGGATCGAAGCCGGCGAAGGCGGCGCGGAACCCCTCGCGCCGGTGCAGGATGGTGCGCCACGACAGACCGGCCTGGAATCCCTCCAGCATCAGCATCTCCCACATCGTGCGGGAATCACGCACCGGCACGCCCCATTCTCGGTCGTGATAGGCGGTCATCAGCGGATCGCCATTGGCCCAGGCGCAACGGATCGGATCGGTCATCGGCAGCCTCCCTCGCCGTCATCAAGCCTATGATGGCGCTCGATCGCGATCAATCTGGATCAAACCGCAGCGGCTGCTCTGGTCAATCGCAACGGGGCAATGTAACCGTTTCCAAATGATCAGGAAGATGCTCGCTGCGGCGCTGGCCGCCTCCGCCCTCGTCGCGCCCGGCGCGCATGCCCGATCCGCCACCGGCGACGACGCGGCGATGCACGCCAGGGTCGAGGGCCTGATCAAGCAGATGACGCTGGAGGAAAAGGCGGGGCAGTTGACCGTCGTCGGGGACGATTACGGCAATCTCGACGCACTGGCGAAGGCGGGCAAGGTGTCCGCCACCAACGGCGTGTTCAATGATCGCGACGTGGCCGCCTATACGCATCACCTGCAGGAAATGGCGATGCAGTCGCGGCTGAAGATTCCGCTGATGTTCGAAGGAGACGTGGCGCACGGGTTCCGCACGATCTTCCCGGTACAGCTGGCGCTGGCGGCGACCTGGGACACCGATCTGATGCGGCGCGTCCATCACGCCGCCGCCGTCGAGGCGACGGCGTCGGGCGTCGACTGGACGTTCAGCCCGATGGTCGACATCGCGCGCGATCCGCGCTGGAGCCGCATCGTCGAAGGCGCCGGCGAGGACCCATATCTCGGCAGCCGCATGGCGCTGGCGCAGATGGCGGGGTTCCAAGGCGACGATCTCGCCGCGTCCGACACGATGATGGCCACCGCCAAGCATTTCGCCGGTTATGGCGCCGCGCAGGCAGGGCGCGACTATAACGCGGCCGACATCCCGCCGCGGCTGTTCCGCGACGTCTACCTGCCGCCGTTCAAGGCGGTCGCCGGTGCCGGCATCGGCTCGTTCATGGCCGCGTTCACCACGCTCGACGGCGTGCCGGCGACCTCGTCGCGTGCGCTGCTGACCGGCACGCTGCGCAAGGACTGGGGGTGGCACGGCCTGCTCGTTTCCGATTACGATGCCATTCCCGAGCTGATGGCGCATGGCGTCGCGACTACCCCGGCCGAGGCGGCGACGATGGCGCTCCGTGCGGGCGTCGACATGGACCTCCACTCGGGCACCTATCTCGAGCAGCTGCCGGCGCTGGTCCGCGCCGGCAAGGTGCCGATGGCGGAGGTCGACGCCGCGGTGCGCGACGTGCTGGAAGCGAAGTGGAAGCTGGGGCTGTTCGCCGATCCCTATCGCTATGGCGACGAGAAGAAGCAGGACGATCCGGCGCTGCTCGCCCAGGATCGCGCGCTGGCCCGCAAGGCGGTGCAGGAATCGACCGTGCTGCTGAAGAACGCGGGCGTGCTGCCGCTCAGGAAGAATGCGCAGATCGCGGTGATCGGGCCGATGGCGACGGTGCAGCGCGACCTGCAAGGCGAGATGCCTGCCGCCGGCCGCCCCGAGCATGTCGTCTCGCTGCTCGCCGGGATCCGCGAGGCGGCGGGTGCCACCAACGTGAGCTATGCCAAGGGCGTCGAGGTGACCGGCGACGACACCAGCGGGATCGCCGCGGCGGTGGCGGCGGCGCGTGCCGCCGATGCGGTGGTGCTGACGCTGGGCGAGAGCGTCGATATGATCGGCGAGGGCAACAGCCGCGCCGCGATCGACCTGCCGGGCGAGCAGCTCGCGCTGGCCAAGGCAATCGTCGCCACGGGCAAGCCGGTGGTCGCGGTGATTGCCAGCGGGCGGCCGATGGCGCTGCCGTGGCTTGCCGATCATGCGCAGGGCCTGGTCTATGCCTGGCTGGGGGGGGACGAGGCGGGCCACGGCCTCGCCGACCTGCTGTTCGGGGACGCGAACTTCTCCGGTCACCTGCCGGTGACGATGGTCCGCGCGCTGGGCCAGGTGCCGCTGAGTTACGATTATCTGCCTACAGGACGTCCCGGGTTCGAAGGCAAGGTCTACACCAGCCGCTATGTCGACCTGCCGGATACGCCGCTGTTCCCGTTCGGCTATGGCCTCAGCTACACCCATTTCAGCTATGGCACGCCGACGGTCGATCAGGCGACGCTGGCGCCCGACGGCACGCTGCACGTCTCCACGCGCGTCACCAACGACGGCGCGCGGGCAGGGGCGGCGGTGGTGCAGCTCTACGTCCATGACGAGATCGCCAGCGTCAGTCGCCCGGTGCGCGAGCTGAAGGGCTTCCAGCGCGTCGAGCTGCGCCCCGGCGAAAGCCGTGAGGTGACTCTCACGGTCGCCCCCGCCGATCTCGCGTTCATGCGGCGCGACATGACCTGGGGCACCGAACCGGGAGCCTACACCGTCTATGTCGGCGGCGATGCGACCGCGAGCGCATCGACGCGCTTCACGCTGGCGTCGCGATAGCCGCGGCTGAGATGGCCCGCTCTGACGGAACTGGTAGTAGGTAGAGAGGTGACGCGCTGCGCCGCCGCTCAATCCATCCCGTCGTTCAGGAACCGCTCGGCCATCGCGCAATGCATCGCGACGCCGCGCGCCATGACGCGCTCCTCGATCACCATGCGGGTGTTGTGCAGCGGCGGGTTGGAGCGGAAATCGCTCCCCGCCGGCGCGGCGCCCAGGAACGCCATCGCGCCGGGGACTTCGCGCAGCACGTAGGAGAAGTCTTCCGCGCCCATGATGGGCGCCGGCATCGGCGTCCAGCTGTCGTCGCCGCCAAGCTGCTCGGCGCAGCGCTTCATCAGCTCGGTGGCGCGCGGGTCGTTCATCGTCACCGGATAACCCTGGTCGATCGTCGCCTCCCCCACCGCGCCATGCGCCGCGGCGATATTTTCGACGATCCGCACGAACGCCTGCTGCATCTTCTGGCGCGTCTCCTCCGACAGCGTGCGCAGCGTGCCGAGCAGCTCGGCGGTCGAGGGAATGACGTTGTGGGTCGAGCCCGCGGTGATCTTGGCGATGGTCAGGACGGCCGGGTCCATCACCGGCACCTGGCGCGCGATATAGGTCTGCAGCGCGGTGACGATCTCGCACGCGACGGGGATCGGGTCGATACAGTCGTGCGGCATCGCGCCGTGACCGCCCTTGCCGCGGATCGTCGCGTTGAGCGTGTCGGCGGAGGCGAGCAGCGGGCCGGGACGCGAGGCAACGACGCCGGCTGGCAGCGTCGGCAGGACGTGAAGGGCGAACGCCGCTTCGGGGCGCGCGACATCGAGCAGGCCGTCCTCGATCATGAAGCGCGCGCCGTGATGGCCTTCCTCGCCGGGCTGGAACATGAAGACGATCGTGCCGGGCAGCGACTCGCGGCGCGCGCTCAGCACCTTGGCGGCGCCGACCAGCATGGCGGTGTGCGAATCGTGGCCGCAGGCGTGCATCGCGCCGGGCACCTTGGACGCGAAGGGCAGGTCGGTTTCCTCCTGCATCGGCAGCGCGTCGTGATCGCCGCGCAGCAGCACGGTGCGCCCGTTGTCGCGCCCACCGCGCAGCACCGCGACGAAGCCGGTGGTCGAGCGGCTGTCGTGGATTTCGAGCGGCAGTCCGGCGAGCGCCGCCTTGATCTTCTCGGCCGTGCGCGGGCAGTGGTTGCCGATCTCCGGATCCTGATGGATCGCCCGGCGGAGTGCGACGACCTCGTCGAACTGGGCCTCGCTGGCGGCGGTCCAGTCGGTGGCGGTATCCAGGGTCATGCGTGCGCTCCTCTCGTCGATTGCGGCAAATCTAAGCGCGAATGCTGCCGAACGCCAGTTGCGTGAACTTTCGGCGGCATCGGCTCGTTGGCGGCGGGCGAAGGAGACAAGACCATGGCAGACAGCGAAAATCGCCGCGACGACACCCGCCCCGACGATCCCACCGCGCGCTTCCCCAAGCCGCCGTTCGAGCGCCAGCGCCAGCCTTGGCCGGGGCTCGCCCGCGACATGAACCCCAAGCCCGATCACGGCGAGACGAGCTACAGGGGCTCCGGTCGGCTTGCCGGCCGTAAGGCGCTGATCACCGGCGGCGATTCGGGCATGGGACGGGCAGCGGCGATCGCCTTCGCCCGCGAAGGGGCCGACGTGGCGATCAACTACCTTCCCGACGAGCAGCCCGATGCCGACGAAGTGGTGGCGCTGATCGAGGCGGAGGGGCGCGTCGCCGCGGCGATCCCCGGTGACTTGCGCGATGCCGATTTCTGCACGCGGCTGGTGGCGCAGGCGGTGGTGCAGCTCGGCGGGCTCGACATCCTCGTCAACAATGCGGCGCGCCAGCAACAGGCGGACAGCCTGACCGACGTTTCCAACGACGCGTTCGACGCGACGATCAAGACCAACATCTACGCGCCGTTCTGGATCACGCGCGCGGCGCTGCAGCACCTGAAGGCGGGCGACGCGATCATCTTCACGACGTCGGAACAGGCCTATGATCCCTCGCCGGACATCGTCGATTACGCGCTGACCAAGGCGGCGATGATGAACATCACCAAGAGCCTGGCGAAGCAGCTCGGTCCCAAGGGCATCCGGGTCAACGGCGTGGCGCCTGGGCCGATCTGGACGCCGCTGCAGGTGTCGGGCGGCGCAACGATGGAGAAGCTGGAGCAGTTCGGCAGCCAGACGCCGCTGGGTCGCCCGGGCCAGCCGGCGGAACTGGCGTCGATCTACGTCCAGCTGGCGGCACGCGACGCAAGCTACGCCAACGGCCAGGTCTATGGCGCGGCGGGCGGCAGCGGGCAGCCTTGAGACCGATCGTCAGGCCTTCCGGAACCCTCACTCTTTGGCGCTTTCGTGCCTTCTCCCTGTCCCGTTGGGAGAGGGAAGGGCCCGCTCGCCGAAGGCGAGTGGGAAGGGTGAGGGAGGCCAGCTAGGTTTCTGACACGCATGCGCTTCGCGCTCACCGCCCCTTGAACAATCCTCCCAGCACGCCGCGCACGATTCCGTTCATCACGCTTCCCCCGGCGCCGCGTGACGAGCCGAATACCTGGCGGCTGATCTCGTTGGCGACCTGACGGCCGATCGCCGAGGAGGCCGAACGCGCCGCCGACGTCGCCACGCGGTTCCACGGATTGTTGGCGGCGGCGCGTTCGGCGGCGAGGCGGGCACGCTCGGCCTCCTTGGCGGCGCGGGCGTCCTCCTTGACCCTGGCCGCAGCGGCCTTCTCGGCGGCGTCCTTGGCCTGAGCCTCGGCAGCGGCAGCGGTTGCTTCCTCTGCCTTGGCGGCGAGCAATTCCTGCGCCGATTCGCGATCCACCGCGACGTCATACTTGGCGCCGATCGCGTCGGTTTCGATCAGCGTCTTTCGCTCGTCGGGCGCGACGGGGCCGACGCGGCTCCTGGGCGGCTTGACCAGCACCCGCTCGACCGGCTGCGGCGCCCCGTCGGGCTGAAGCAGCGAGACCAGCGCCTCGCCTACTTTCAGCTCGGTAATCGCGGTGACGACATCCACCGTCGGATTGGCGCGGAAGGTGTCGGCGGCCGCCTTCACCGCCTGCTGGTCCTTGGGCGTGAAGGCGTGCAGCGCATGTTGCACGCGGTTGCCAAGCTGGCCGGCGACGGTGTCGGGCACGTCGATCGGGTTCTGGGTGATGAAATAGATGCCGACGCCCTTTGAGCGGATCAGGCGGACGACCTGCTCGATCTTCTCGAGCAGCGCCTTGGGCGCGCTGTCGAACAGCAGGTGCGCTTCGTCGAAGAAGAAGCACAGAACCGGCTTGTCCGGATCGCCGACCTCGGGAAGATGCTCGAACAGCTCGCTCATCAACCACAGCAGGAAGGTCGAATAGAGGCGGGGGCTCGCCATCAGCTTGTCGGCGGCGAGCACGTTGACCACGCCGCGGCCCTTGTCGTCAGTGGCGATGAAATCGGCCATGGCGAGTGCGGGTTCGCCGAAGAAATGGTCCGCGCCCTGGCTCCTCAACTGGAGCAGTGCCCGCTGGATGCTGCCGATCGACTGCTTGGAAACGTTACCGTAGGTGGTGGTGAGTTCCTCGGCACGCTCGGCGCAATGAGCCAGCATCGCCTGTAGGTCGTCGAGATCGAGCAGCAGCAGCGAATCCTTGTCGGCGATGGTGAAGGCGATGGTCAGCACGCCTTCTTGCACTTCGTTCAGGTCCATCAGCCGGGCGAGCAGCAGCGGGCCCATCTCGGAAACGGTGGTGCGGATCGGATGGCCCTGCTCGCCGAACAGGTCCCAGAACTGCACGGGATTGTCGCTGTACGACCAGTCGTCATAGCCGATCGCCTTGGCCCGCGCGGCGAAGGCGTCGTGCGTCTTCTCGGTCGGCGATCCGGCCATCGCGATGCCCGACAGGTCGCCCTTCACATCAGCGACGAAGGTCGGAACGCCGGCGGCGGAAAAGCCTTCGACGATGCCCTGCAGCGTCACCGTCTTGCCGGTGCCGGTCGCGCCGGCGATCAGCCCGTGACGGTTGGCGCGCCTGAGGTCGAGTTCGGCACGACGGCTCGCGTCGTCGCTCGCCGCCCCGATGAAGATGCTTGCTTGCGTCATGTCGCCCCTCGTCCCGTTGTCACGGTGCAGGCTATCCTCGCGGCGCACGGCGCGAAAGCAAAAGAAAAGCCGCCCGGTCGACGGACCGGACGGCTCCCCTTGTTGGAATGAGCGGTCTTACTTCGACTTGGTCTTGATCTCGACCGGGATGAAGGCGCTCTGGCCGTGCGGCGCGATGACGAACAGCAGGACATGGTCGCGACCGGCCTGTTTCGCGGCGTTCACCTGGCGGGCGACGTCGGCGGCGGTGGTCACGGGGGCGCCGTTGACGGAGGCGATCACCATGCCGCGCTGCAGCTTCTGCCCCGCGTCGCTCGACGGATCGGTCGAGGTGATCACCACGCCGCGCGTGTCGTTCGGCACGCCGATGTTGCGCGCAAGGTCCGGCGTCAGCGGCACGACCGACAGGCCGAGCGCGTTCTGCGTCGCCTGCTGCGTGCTCTGATCGTCCTCATCCGGCAGGCCGCTGTCGTCGTCGCCGCCGCCGGCGATCGCCGCCAGTTCCTTCTGCGACGGACGGGTATCCATCGTGGCGGTCAGCGTCATGCGCTTGCCGTTGCGGATGATCTCGAACGGCACGCGGGTGCCCGGCGGGATGTTGGCGACAAGATAGCTCAGCGTCTGGTCGCTGGTCACTTCCTTGCCGTTGACCGCGGTGACGACGTCGCCGCGCTGGAACCCGGCCTTGGCGGCGGGGCCGTCGGGCCGCACGTCGTTGATGATCTCGCCGGTGTCATTCGGCAGGCCCAGCGATTCGGCGATGTCGCTGGTCATCGGCTGGATGGTGACGCCCAGATAGCCGCGCTTGATCTTCTCGCCCTTCATCAGCGCGTCGATCACCGGCTTGGCCTCCTCGGCGGGGATCGCGAAACCGATGCCGACGTTGCCGCCGGTCGGCGACAGGATCTGCGAGTTGATGCCGATCACGTTGCCGTGCATGTCGAACATCGGGCCGCCCGAGTTGCCGCGATTGATCGAGGCATCGGTCTGGATGAAGCGGGTGAACGGGCCGAGGCCGGTGGAGCGGTGCAGCGCCGAGATGATGCCGGCGGTGACCGTCGAGCCGATGCCGAACGGATTGCCGATCGCGACGATCCAGTCGCCGACCTGCGCATCCTTCGAATCGCCGAACTTCACGAACGGCAGGTTCTTGCCGTCGATCTTCAGCACGGCGAGGTCCGAATCCTCGTCATGGCCGATCAGCTTGGCGGTGTATTTCTTGCCGTCGGTCAGCGTCACGCTGATCTCGTCGACCGTCGCACCCTTCACGCCGGCGGAGATCACGTGGTTGTTGGTGACGACATAGCCGTCCGGCGAGATGATAAAGCCCGAACCCAGCGATTCAGCCTCGCGCGTCGTGGTGCCCTCGTCGCCCATGCCGTTCATCTGGCCAAACAGGTCGCCGAACGGCGTGCCGGCGAACGGGTTGTTGGGCACCTTCACGTGCTGCGTGGTCGAGATGTTGACCACCGCCGGCTGCAGCTTGGCGACCATCGGTGCGAAGCTCATCGGCGCGCCGGCGCGCGGTACCACCTGATCGATCGCGCCCGGCTCGTTCTGCGCGGTCTGCGCCCCGACCGGGGGTTGCAGGGTCATGGCGGCGGCAGCGCCGCCCAGGAGTAGGGCACCGGTTATGCCGTATGCATAGCGCACTGAGTGAATTCCTCTTCTCTTGCCGTTAGCGGAAGGATGCACGCCCTTTCGCGAAGTCATGCTGAACATGGTTTGAATATGAACGGATCGACAGTGTTTATTTTCCGTCGAACTGTTTCAAATACGCATTGTCGGGCGAAAGGATCACCTGCGTCGAGCCGTGCGGGGTCGACGTGTCGCCATCGCCATTGAATGTGTGCTGATACGACTGCATCGCGCGATAGAAGTCGTAGAATTTCGGGTCCTGGTTGAAGGCGTCGGCATAGATATGCGCCGCCTGCGCCTGCGCATCGGCGCGGATGATCTGCGCCTGCTTGGCACCCTGCGCCCGGATCGTCGTCGCCTGTTGCTGGCGCGCGGTCGCCATGCGCTGCAGCGCCGAATTGAGCGGGCTGCCGTCGGGCAGGTCGGCATGCTTGATCCGCACGTCGACGATCTGGACGCCGTATTGCGAGGCGAGCTGCTGCAGCCCCGCCTGGATATTGTCCATCAGCTGGTCGCGCTCGGGGCTCAACAGCGCCGCGAAAGGATGCTTGCCGAGTTCGTTGCGGATCGCGGTGCCGAGCAGCGGGCGCAGCGCCTCGGTCACGCCCGCTTCGCCGCCGGCGGTGATCACCATCTTCAGGGGATCGACCACGCGGAACCGGGCATAAGCGTCGACCTCCAGCCGCAGCTGGTCCGACGACAGCACCTGCTGGTTGTCGTAGTCGACGTCGAGGATGCGCTTGTCGACCCATACGAGGCGATCGACGAACGGGACGCGCGCGATCAGGCCGGCGCCGGTCTGGCCGAACGCCTGGTTCGGCTTCCACGCGTTCACCGTGCGCACCGGCTGTTCGAAGCGCAGCACGACGACCTGCTGCGTTTCAGGCACGATGGTGAGGGTGCTGGCGAGCACGATCAGCGCCACCAGGGCCAGGATGCCGATCGTCACCGGGTTGCGGAGCAACGTACGGGTCATTGGCCGCCTCCCGTCGCGTCGGGCGAGGGTGTGCCGGTCGCCTGGATATCGTTGCTGCTGTCGGGCAGCGGCTGGGCGCGCGGGATGCCGATATAGGGCACCACCTTCGGGTCATCGACCACGACCTTGTCGGCGCGGGCTAGAATATTTTCCATCGTCTCGTAATACATGCGTCGCTTGGTGACTTCGGGGGCCAGCTTGTACTGCTGGTACAGGCGATCGAACTGCGCGGCTTCGCCTTGCGCCTGCGCGACGACCTGCTGGGCGAAGGCCTGGGCCTTGTTCTTGGCGGCGATCGCATCCTGCTGCGCCGCGGTCACCGCCTTGAAGGCGTCGTTGACCTGCGCCGGCGGATCGGCCTGCTTGATCGCCACGCCCTGGATCAGCACGCCGGCGTGATAGCCGTCGAGGATCTCCTGCATGCGTTGCTGCACCTGCTGCTCGATCCCGGTGCGGCCGGGGCCCATCGCGTCGTCGAGATCGACGTTGGCGATCACCTCGCGCATCGCGCTTTCGGCGGTGGCGCGCACGGTGTTGCGCTGATCGGCGATCTCGAACACGTAATCCTGCGCGTTGGCGAT
>JBQCHA010000150.1:0-6013 GCA_051955175.1 Sphingomonas sp. | reverse complement strand
CGGAAGCAGGACATGACCGACACCCTCACCATCGCCGGCCAGCCGCATGCGCCGATCGCGGTGCGCTTCGGCGCGCTGATCTTCGATTTCGACGGGGTGCTGCTGGAAAGCGAATATGCCGGCAACGAGCAGATCGCACGCTACCTGACCGAGATCGGCCATCCGACCACGCCCGAAGACTCGATGACGCATTTCATGGGGCTGTCGGGCGCCGACTTCATCGCGGCGGTCGAGCACCATATCGGGCGGCCGCTACCCGACAGCTTCCACGCCGCGCGATCGGCGGAGGACGCGCGCGTGCTGGCCGAGGGGCTCGATGCCGTCGCCGGGGCTATCGCCTTCGTGCGCAGCCTGCCCGCCGAGTTGCCCCGCGCCATCGCGTCGTCGAGCAGCACGCGGTGGATCACCACCCACCTCGACCATCTCGGCCTGCGCGAGGATTTTGGCGATCATGTCTTCAGCGGCCGCGAGCACGTCACCAACGGCAAGCCGGCGCCCGACATCTACCTTCACGCCGCCGAGGCGCTGGGGGTGGCGATCGGCGACTGCGCCATCCTGGAGGATTCGCCGGTCGGCGCGACCGGGGCGGTCGCCTCGGGCGGCTATGTCATCGGGCTGACCGCCGGCCTCCATTGCCCACCCCAGCATGGCGAACGGCTGAAGGCGCTCGGGGTCAGCGCGGTGGCCGGCGATTTCGCCGAAGTCGCGCGGCTGCTCGCCTAGGCTCAGGCGCGCGCGACCAGCGTCAGCTGCATGGTGGCGCGCACGCGGAAGCCGAGCCGCTCGTACAGCGCAATTGTCGCGGGACGATCGGCATAAGCGTGGAGGAACGGCCGCTCGCCGCGCTCGGCAATGCCGGCGGCGACCACCGCCATCAGCCCGGCGGCATAGCCGCGGCCACGAAAACCGGGGCGCGTACAGACGGCACTGACCTCGGTGAAGCCCGGCGGCTGCATCCGCCGGCCGGCCATCGCCACCAGCGCGCCGTCGACATGCACGCCGACGAAGCCGCCGAGCACATGGGTGCGCGCGAAGAACGGCCCCGGCTCGGTCAGCGTCGCCAGCGCCAGCATTTCGGCGGCATCCTCGGCGCCGAGCGGCCGCCAGGCGAAATCGGGCAGCGGCACGGTGACGTGATCGGCGACCATCTGCACGCATTCGGCGGTCTTCACCACGCAGGCCTCAGCGGGCAGCGCCGGCACGGTCCGCTCGACCAGACCGACCACGCCCTCGGCCGGCAGCAGCTTGGCGAGCGCGGCGCGGCAGTCAGGCGTGTCGTCGGCCATCGCCGCGAACAGCCCGACCGCGGGATCGACCCGGATCGCGTGGGCGTCGCCGGTGGCGAAGCGTCGCTGGCGGGTGGTGAAGGCGTTCCACACCGGCCGGTCGAGCGGGTGCGTCATGTCAGAGCTGATGGCCGGTGCGGTCGCGCTTGGTGGCAAGATAGCGCTCGTTGTGCGGGTTGGGCGGCAGATGGTGCGGCACGCGCTCGGCCACCGTCACGCCGGCGGCCTCCAGCGCGGCGACCTTCGCCGGGTTGTTGGTCAGGAGGCGGATGCGGTCCTGCCCCAGCAGCGCCAGCATCCGCGCCGCCACCGCGAAATCGCGTGCATCGATCGCGAAGCCCAGCCGCGTGTTGGCGTCGACCGTGTCGAACCCCTGGTCCTGCAGGGCGTAGGCGCGCAGCTTGTTGATCAGGCCGATGCCGCGCCCTTCCTGGCGCAGGTAGAGCAGGATGCCCCAGCCGCTCGACTCGATCTCGCGGATCGCGGCGTGAAGCTGCGGCCCGCAATCGCATTTCAGGCTGCCGAGCACGTCGCCCGTCAGGCATTCGCTGTGCAGGCGGACCAGCGGCGGCCGCCCGTCGGGCTGCCCGATCAGCAGTGCGACATGCTCGCCGGGCATCTCGGGCGTGCGAAACGCGACGATCTCCGCATCCTCGGCGCCGGCGACCGGCAGGCGGGCGCGCGCGGCGATGGTGAGGCGCGCGGCATCCTCATGCGCGGCGAGGTCGGAGGGGCTGAGCGTCACCGCCGCGCCCTCGCCCGGCCGGATGAAGAAGGCCGGCAGGACACCCGCCACGCGCGCGAGCTGCAACGCGGCAGCGGCAAGATCGGGGAGCGGCGTGGGGATTGCGCGGAACGGCCCCTTCAGCGGCGTCGCAAGGTCGAGCTGCGGATCGGCCAGCGCGGTGGCTGCGCCCATGTCGAGCCACGGCGCGCGCGCGATCGTCACCGGCGCGTCGGGCGCCGCCGCCTCGCGCTGGTTGGCGAGCTTGAGCGTCGCCGCGCGGCCGGCAGACAGCAGCACCGCGGCGGTGCCGTCGGGATCGAACGCGGCGAGGCGGGCAGAATCGGCGGTCTCGATCGCCAGCAGCGCCAGCAAGTCGCCCGCCGCCGCGATCGCCACGGGCCAGCCGCGGCGCAGCGCATCGACCGCATGCGCCGCCGCGCGCGCGTCGGTCCCGCCGTCCGTCATGGCGCGAACTCGGTCATGATCGGCACGTGGTCGGAGGGCTTCAGCCAGCTGCGGCAATCCTCGAACACGGTATGCGACACCGCCTTGGCGGCGATGTCGGCGGTCGCCCACATGTGGTCCAGCCGGCGGCCGCGATCGTTCTTGGTCCAGTCGGGCGAGCGATAGCTCCACCAGGTGTGCAGCCGCGCCGGCGCCGGATGGAAATGCCGGCCAAGATCGACCCAGGAGTTCGACTCCTTGAGCGCGTTGAGCGCGTCGACCTCGACGGGCGTGTGGCTGACCACCTTCAGCAGCTGCTTGTGGTTCCACACGTCGCATTCGAGCGGCGCAATGTTGAAATCGCCGACCAGCAGCGTCGGCTGGTCGAGCGTTTCGGACCAGCGCGTCATCCGCTCGACGAAATCGAGCTTCTGGCCGAACTTCGGGTTCTCGTCGCGATCGGGGATGTCGCCGCCCGCTGGCACGTACACATTCTCCAGCCGCATGCCGTTTTCCAGCCGCACGCCGACATGGCGCGCCTCGCGGTTCGCCTGCCAGTCGAGTCGGTCGTCCTCGGCCAGCGGCATGCGCGACAGGATCGCGACGCCATGATGCATCCGCTGTCCGTGCAGCACGATGTGGCCGTAGCCGAGCTTGCGGAACGGCGCGGTGGGGAAATCGCCGTCGATCACCTTGGTTTCCTGAAGGCACAGGATGTCGGGCTGCGCCTCCTTCAGGAAGCGCTCGACGATGTCGAGGCGGAACCGGACGGAATTGATATTCCAGGAAACGATCTTGAGCGTGTCGGCCATGCGGCGAGCATGTAGCTACGCCGTCGCCATCGCGCCAGACCGGCGCCGGCGGAAACGGAAAGGCCCTCGCTCCGGGGGCATGGAGCGAGGGCCAACCTAGCGTTCGTCACGCAGGCGGGAAGCGGGGTGGTGCCCGGGTAACAGGGGGAAAATCCCGAACGCCCCGCATCCGCAAGAACCTTCTAGGCGGGCGAACCTGTCGCCAATATGAATGGCCTGTCAGTGTCGCCGAGAATTCTTCCGCGGGTCGTTCCAGCGGAACATGTTGTCGGAAACCGAGCCGTCGAAGCGCTGGTTGGCGAGCTTGATCGTCGTCTGGTTGTTCTGCGCGTCGATCATCACCCAGCCCTGCAGCATCAGCCCGCCGGGGCCATTGGCATCGCGCGCGAACACCATCGTGATGCGGCCATATTCGGGGTGGTTGGGATCGCTCGCCTCGACCGAGACGAGCCGCGGATCACCGCTCGGCACGACATGGGCGAACTTGGCGATGTTCATCGACGGGTTGATCAGCACGCCGAGCGGCGAGTTGCCGACCGGCCAGCGCTGCACCTGGTCGACCGAATAGTCGATGAAATAGAGGTTGTGGCCGTCGCCGACGATCAGGATCGGCACACCCTTCTGATATTGGAAGCGGATCTTGCCGGGCTTCTTCAGCGTCAGCTTGCCGGTCAGCACCTTGCCGGCGCGATCGGTCTGGGTGAAGTCGGCGGTCATGCTCTTGGTGTCGGCCAGGAAATGCTGAACGAGCGCGAGGTCGCCCGACGGCGCCGGCGCGGCGATCGCGGCAGGCATGGCAGCGGCGCCGGGCAGCACGACCGCCGCGGCAAGGGCAATGGCGAAACGGGATGTCACGATGGCGGGATTCCTGATCGTTGAGCCGGGTTGGTTGGACGCATTCGTTACATAGACGCATTGAACACGCCGTGAACCCGGCTGAACGACGCCGTTCAGCTTTGGTTGCCGCTAGACCGGCCGCCCGTCGCGATCCATCAGCACCTCGCGGCGGCCGACATGGTCGGGGCGCGAGACCATTCCTTCCTTCTCCATCCGCTCGATCAGGCGGGCGGCGGAATTGTAGCCGATGCGCATCTGGCGCTGCAGCCAGGAGGTCGATGCCTTCTGGCTTTCGGCGACGAGCTGGCAGGCGGAGCGGAACTGCTGGTCCTCGGGCGAATCCTCGCCGGTCGGCGCGCCGTCGAGCGCGAAGCTCTCCTCCGGCTCCTCGGTCACCGACTGGACGTACTCGGGCTCGCCCTGCGCGCGCCAGTGATCGGCGACGCTCATCACCTCGTCGTCGCTGACGAAGGGGCCGTGCACGCGCGCGATCTGCTTGCCGCCGGGCATGTAGAGCATGTCGCCCTTGCCCAGTAGCTGCTCGGCGCCCTGCTCGCCCAGGATGGTGCGGCTGTCGATCTTCGACGTCACGTGGAAGCTGATGCGCGTCGGCAGGTTGGCCTTGATCACGCCGGTGATGACGTCGACCGACGGGCGCTGCGTCGCCATGATCAGGTGGATGCCCGCCGCGCGCGCCTTCTGCGCCAGGCGCTGGATGAGGAATTCGACCTCCTTGCCGGCGGTCATCATCAGGTCGGCGAGCTCGTCGACGATGACGACGATCTGCGGCAGCACCTCGTATTCGAGCTGCTCCTCCTCGTAGATCGGCTGACCGGTATCGGGGTGGTAGCCGGTCTGCACCTTGCGCCCCAACGGCTTGCCCTTGGCCTTGGCGGCGCGAACCTTGTCGTTGAACCCGCCCAGCGACCGCACGCCGACCGAGGCCATCATGCGATAGCGGTCCTCCATCTGCTCGACCGCCCATTTGAGCGCGCGGACCGCCTTGGGCGGCTCGGTGACGACCGGGGCAAGCAGGTGCGGGATGTCCTCGTACATGCTCAGTTCGAGCATCTTCGGGTCGATCATGATCATTTTGCACTGCTTGGTAGTCAGCTGGTAGAGCAGCGATAAGATCATGCAGTTCAGGCCCACCGACTTGCCCGAGCCGGTGGTGCCGGCGATCAGCAGGTGCGGCATCGGCGCCAGATCGGCGATGACGGGATCGCCGGCGATGTTCTTGCCCAGGATGATCGGCAGCTGCGCGCTCTGGTCGGCGAACGACTGGCTGACGATCAGCTCGTGCAGGCTGACCATCTCGCGCTTCACGTTGGGCAGCTCGATGCCGATCACGCTGCGCCCCGGGATCGTCGCGACGCGCGCCGAGATCGCCGACATGTTGCGCGCGATATCGTCGGCCAGCGCGATGACGCGGCTCGCCTTGACGCCGCTTTCCGGCTCGAACTCGTACATCGTCACGACCGGGCCGGGGCGCACCTGCACCACCGCGCCCTTCACCTTGAAATCGTCGAGCACGCTTTCGAGCAGACGGGCGTTGCGATCGAGCGCGGCCTTGTCGATCTTGCCGCCGGCCGACGGCGGCGAGGGCTTGAGCAGCTCGCTCGACGGCAGCTGGAAATCGTCGCGCAGGTCGAGCGAGGCCTGACGCTCCTTGGGCTTGGCGGCTGATGGCGCCGAGGGCCGGTCGGCGATCACCGGCGCGGGGCGAGCGGCGGGCGTCTGCACCGGCCGCGGCGCCGGCGCCGGCCGGTCGATGATGATGCGGCCGTCGTCGAAATCATCGTCCTCGTCATCATGGTCGATCGCCGCGGCGGCGCCACGCTCTGCGCGTGATTCACGTCGGCGGACCCACTGACGCTCGCCAAGATTGAGGTCGAGGCTGCGCAGGT
>JBQCHA010000149.1:0-4146 GCA_051955175.1 Sphingomonas sp. | reverse complement strand
TCCTGGCCGACGGCACGGCGGTGTCGGTATTCGCCGACCCGCCGCCGCTGCCCGAGGCGGTCCTCCAGGATGAGGGCGCCGCGCCCGGCGCCGCCGGCGGCGATGCCGATGTGCTGGTCACCGCCGGCCAACAGGAGCATGCCAAGGGCGACCCGTTCGAGCACTTCAACCGCGCGATGTTCAACGCGCACCAGAAGTTCGACCGCGCCGTGCTGCGACCGCTTGCCATGGGGTATCAGGACGTGGTGCCGAAGCCGGTACGCTCGGCGTTGCACAATTTCCTGGTCAACCTGACGGAGCCGATCGTCTTCCTCAATGATCTTTTGCAGCTGAAGCCGGGCAAGGCGCTGAAGACGCTGGGTCGCTTCGTGTTCAACACGACGCTTGGATTTGGCGGCGTGCTCGACATCGCCAAGCTGCCGGGCTTCAGCCTGCCGCATCGCGACAATGGGTTCGGCAACACGCTGGGCTTCTACGGTGTGAAGCCTGGGCCGTACCTGTTCTTGCCGTTCGTCGGACCCACCGATCTGCGCGACCTGTTCGGGGGCGAGCTGGACGATGCCATCGTGCCGGTCGCGGTCGGCGCGCCGTTCGATCAGGCGCGCTATCAAATCCCGAAGGGCTTTATCGGCGGTCTCGACGAGCGCGCGCGGGCGGATGCCGACCTCAAGGCCTTGTTCAACAGCGCGGTCGATCCGTACGCCACGCTGCGGTCGGTCTATCTGCAGGACCGCGCTGGCGAGATCGCGCGGCTGAAAGGCAAGTCGGCGACCCCCATGACGCCCGGCGACGACCTGATGGACCCGCTGGCCGACCCCGCCGCCGGCGACACCCGATCGACGACGCCCGAACTCGGCGATCCGCTGTCCGATCCGGCCGCCGACCCTGCGGCAGCGCAGCCGGCGCCGGTCACTGGGGGTGCGGCGCCTTCGCCCGCACCGACCCGTTAGGCGGGCCGAGCAGCGCGGGCTCGAAGATCAGCGCGCAGATCAGGGTCCAGACCAGGGAGATCATCAGGATCTTGCCCATGCTCGCGGTGCCGGGATGGTGCGACAGCCAAAGGCTGCCGAACGCCGTGCCGGTTGCCATCGCGCTGAACAGCACGGCGCGGGCCAGGCTCGATTGCAGCAGGTCGGTCGCCCCGCCGCGCCACGCCATCACGAAATAGATGTGGAACGCCACTCCGACTCCGACCAGCAGCGGGAAGGCGATGATATTGGCGAAGTTGATCGGCTGACCGATCACCACGCAGCTGCCCAGCGTCAGGAAGATCGACAGGATCACGGGCGCCAGCGTGAACGCCACCTCCCGCACGCTGCGCAGCACCGCCAACAGCAACAGGAACACCAGCGCGAAGGCGATTGCGCCCGCCTCGACAAAGGCATGCGCGATGGTCGTCGCCGCCGCCTGGGTGACGACCGGCAAGCCGGAGGCGTCGGTGGTGACGGTCTGCACGGCGTCGCGGAAGCCGCGGATCACGCGGTTGTCATTGGTGTTGCCGTTGGGGAAAACGTCGAGACGATAGCGGCCGTCCGGCGTCTTCCAGTCGCGCACCAGCTCGGGCGGCAGCGTGGCGAGCGACACCGGTTGCGCCTGCAGCATCGCGCGGATCTGGTTCAGCATCACGTCGAGCGGCTGCGACAGTGTCGCGTTCAATCGCGCGCGCTGCGCCGGCGTGCCCTGGGCCAGCCGGGCAAAAGCGTCGCCCAGCTGCCGTGCCTCGGCGGCGCCGGCCCCCGGATGCGCGGCGGCGGTGGTGCGCAGCCTGGCCGCCGCGCTGCCGAGCGACTGCACCAGCGCGGCATCGTCGGGCGGCGGGGCGACATCGAACGGGTTGATCGAGAAATCGAGCAGCATCGACGCGTCGCCGATCGCCGCCAGCTTGGGCTGCTGATCATCGGGCACGAAGCTGTCGAGCCACGCCACCTGCCGCACCTCGGGCAGCGCGTCGAGCTGCTTGGCCAGCATTGCCGCCTGCTGCCGGCTGCGCGCGAGGATGCTGATCGTGTCGGGCGTGTTGTCGGGATCGCGCTGCAGGTCGGCAAGCGCGCGCATTGCCGGGTCGCTTGGATTGCGCAGATGCATGGGGTTGAAATCGAACGAGACCCACGGCAGCGCCGCAATGCTGGCGACCATCGCCACGCCGAACAGCCACAGGACGGTCCGGCGCCGGCGCATGAGCAGGCGGTCGACCGGCGCCAGTGCGGCCAGGCCGATTTCGCGGCGTGGCGCGGCGGGTTTCAGCACCATGACCAGCGCCGGCAGCAACGTCACGCTGAACAATAGGGCAATGATCATGCCGATCCCGGCGATCACCCCCAGCTCAGCGATGCCGACATAGGCGGTCGGGAGGAACGCGCCGAAGCCGAGGAAGATCGCGCCGGCGGCGAGCAGCAGCGGCACGCCCAATGCGCTGGCGGCACGGCGCAGCGCATCGGGGATCGTCGCACCTTCGGCCTGTTCGGCGGTGAAGCGGACGCAGATCTGGATGCCGAAATCGACGCCCAATCCGACGAACAACGGAATGAACGCAACCGAGATCAGGTTGAGCCTGCCGACCGCCAGAAGACCCGCAGCGAGCGTCACCGCCAGGCCGAGCACGATCGTCACGACGATCGCCGCGACCAGCCGCAGCGAGCGCGTCGCCAGCCATAAGGTGACGAGCATCGCCGCCAGCATGATGATGGCGACCAGGCCGATATTTTCCTGGAGCGAGGCGAATTCCTGATCGGCCAGCGGGACGTCGCCCGTCAGGCTGACGCGAACGCCGTGCGCCGCATCGAGGCCCAGTCGCGCCGCCGCAGCGTGGACCGCATCCGCGGCGGCCATGCCGGGTGTCAGCGAGCCGAAGTCGAGCACCGGACGGACCAGGATCAGCCGTCGGTCGGGCGCGTGGAGCGCAGAGCCCGTGCCGCCGAACAGCCGTTGCCAGGAAAAGAAGGTGGGCTTGCCGGCCAGAACGCCGGTCGCCGCCCGGTTCAGCGCGCGGATCGGGGCGGCGAGGTCGGCCAGGCTCGCCGACCCGTTGTCGACGCCGTCCAGCATCGCGGAGAGTGAGGTATCGACGCCGCGCAGCGACGGATCGGCGGCGAGCGGGCCCAGCATCGGCTGCGCCTTGATCAGCGCGGCGGTGGTGTCACGCACCCCTCCGGTCGACGAGAACAGCAGCCCCTCGCTGTCGAAGAACGCGCCGCCGTCGGGCCGGCGGACGCTGCGGAAATGCGCCGGGTCCGTGGCCATGGCGTCCGACAGCCGATTGGCGCTGCCCTCCGCCAGCTCCGGCGTGGCGCCGTCGACAACCACCACCATCGCGTCGCGCAGCTGCGGGAAGGCGTCGTCGAACGCCTTTTCGTGCTGCCGCCACGGCACGCTGGGCGAAATCAGCGCCGCCGTGTCGGTGGTCATGGCGAAATGACCGCCGCCGTAGAAGATCGCGACAACCGCCACCGCCAGCGCCGCGGCGAGAGTCAGCCAGGGACGGCGGACGCTCGCGGCGACGGCCGCCGGGATGAACGATTGCAACCCCACGTCAGCGGGCGCCCGGTCCCGATGGCCCAAGCATGTAGCGCATTTTCAGCTGCACCGTCTCGTCGCGGCCGCTGACGGCGAACCGCGCGTCCTTCCACTTCGGCGGGCCGAAGTGGATCGGCGCGTCGTTGGAAAAGCCGACGCCCTCCTTCGGGATGCCGAACAGCGCGCGATCGACCTTGTGATTGCGATTTTCATCCTGAAACGCCTGGATGCCGTATTCGCCGGCAGGAATGCCGTGGATCGTGACCGTGGTCACGCCGGCCTTGGCGGGAACCTCGCTGGAATAGGGGCAGTCGTCCTTCAGAAACAGCGTTTCGGAGCAGACATCGACATGGACCACGCCCTTGTCGTTGCGCACGTTGGTCACGCGTACGGTGAGCGACGCCGATGGCGGCGCGGCGGCGGTGGTCAGCAATACCAGCACGGCGAGCACGAACCTTTTCCTCACGCGCGTGCCTCACTGACGCCGGCTTCGTTATGCCGCAGCGCCTTGAGCACGGTATCGACGATGTGATCGGCGTCGAGGCCGGCTTCGGCATACTGGCGGTCGGGCTTGTCCTGGTCCTGGAAGCGGTCGGGCAGGCGCATGGTGCGCAGCTTCAGCCCGGCGTCGAT
>JBQCHA010000148.1:0-3755 GCA_051955175.1 Sphingomonas sp. | reverse complement strand
AACAGGATGAGTGACACCGCCAAACTGACCGTTGCGGGGAAGGATTTCGACTATCCGGTGCTGCATGGCAGCGTCGGCCCCGACGTGATCGACATCCGCAAGCTCTACGGCCAGACCGGCGCGTTCACCTTCGACCCCGGGTTCACCTCGACGGCAAGCTGCGAATCGGCGCTTACCTATATCGACGGCAGCGAGGGCGTGCTGCTGCACCGCGGCTATCCGATCGGGCAGCTCGCCGAACAGTCGAGCTTCATGGAAGTCGCCTACCTGCTGCTGAACGGCGAACTGCCGGGCAAGGACGAGCTGGCGACGTTCAACAACACCATCACCCGTCACACGATGGTGCACGAGCAGCTGGCGACCTTCTTCCGCGGCTTCCGTCGCGATGCCCACCCGATGGCGATCATGTGCGGCGTGGTCGGCGCGCTGAGCGCCTTCTATCACGATTCGACCGACATCTCCGATCCGGAGCAGCGCACGATCGCCAGCCACCGGCTGATCGCCAAGATGCCGACGATCGCGGCGATGGCCTACAAATATTCGATCGGCCAGCCGTTCCTCTATCCGAAGAACGACCTGTCCTACACCGCCAACTTCCTGCGCATGACGTTCGGCGTACCGGCCGAGGAATATGAGGTCGATCCGGCGGTCGAGAAGGCGATGGACCGCATCTTCATCCTCCACGCCGACCACGAGCAGAACGCGTCGACCTCGACGGTGCGCCTGGCCGGTTCGTCGGGCGCCAACCCGTTCGCGTGCATCGCCGCCGGCATCGCCTGCCTGTGGGGCCCGGCGCATGGCGGCGCCAACGAGGCCGCGCTCAACATGCTGCGCGAGATCGGCACGCCCGATCGCATCCCGCATTATATCGAGCGCGCCAAGGACAAGGACGATCCGTTCCGCCTGATGGGCTTCGGCCACCGCGTCTACAAGAATTACGACCCGCGCGCGACGGTGATGCAGCAGACCGTGCGCGAGGTGTTCAAGGCGATGAACGTCACCGATCCGGTATTCGACGTCGCGCTGCAGCTTGAGGAAATGGCGCTCAACGACGATTATTTCGTCGAGAAGAAGCTGTTCCCCAATGTCGACTTCTATTCGGGCGTGATCCTGTCGGCGATCGGCTTCCCGACGTCGATGTTCACCGCGCTGTTCGCGCTGGCCCGCACCGTCGGCTGGGTGGCGCAGTGGAACGAGATGATCTCCGACCCCGCGCAGAAGATCGGCCGCCCGCGCCAGCTCTATACCGGCCCGACGCAGCGCGATTACGTGCCGATCGACCAGCGCTGAGCCTTGGCCTGGCCGGGGTTGCCGCGAAGGCAGCCTCGGGCGGCGTGCGGGATCAACCCGTCAGCCGGCGGCGGCGCCCAGCAAGTCCCAGCAAAAAGGGCCCCCGGATCATCCGGAGGCCCTTTTTGTTTGCCTTTGGCGGGGCAGCGATGCCGCCACCGTGGCGAGGGTTCAGCCCTTGCGGCGCTTGGTGCCCAGGCCGATCTTCTTGGCCAGGCTGCGGCGCTGCTCGGCATAGTTCGGCGCGACCATCGGATAGTCGGCGGGCAGCTTCCACTTCGCGCGATAGTCTTCCGGCGTCATGTTGTAATGCGTCATCAAATGACGCTTCAGCATCTTCAGCTTCTTACCGTCTTCCAGGCAGATGATATAGTCGGGCTTCACCGAAGAGCGGATCGAGACGGCGGGCTCCTGCGGCTCCTCGATTGCCTGACGCGGCTGCCCCAAAGAAGCCAGTGCGCCGTGCACGTTCTGAATGATCAGCGGCAGGTCGGAAACCGCGACGCTGTTGTTGCTGACATGAGCGGCCACAATATCCGCTGTCAGCGTGACCAGCGTCTCCTGCATTTCGTCCGACGTATCCATTAGCTCCCTTTCGACCCTTTAGCTCAATGCTGAAGCACCAGCACGCGCCGTCTATCGGATCATCACACGTCTTATTCAAGCGCAAATTAGCTAAGGAACTGCAAAAGATCAGCCGATTCGCTTTTGCAGCGTATAGGCATCCAATAACTTGCCGGCGGACCCACGATAGTAACCTGGACGCTCGCCCACTTTTTCAAAGCCGTTGCTGGTATATAGTGTCATGGCGTCATTGCCGGCGCGGACTTCGAGATGAAGAAGAAGGGCGCCGCGGGTGCGCGCCTGATCTATCACGCTGCGCAAGAGCGCGCTGGCAATTCCACGGCGACGGTGGCGCGGCTCGACCGCGAGCAGCAGCAGTTCGCTCTCGTCCGCGACAAGTCGTGTCAACGCGAAGCCGACGCAGCCGCCGTCGATCTCGGCGAGCGTCAGCCAGACACCGGGCAGCGCCAGCACGCCGGCGCACTGGCTGCTCGTCCAGGCTTCGCCGTAGCGCGGATCGAATGCCGCACGCATGACCCGATCGACCTCGGCCAGATCGGCAGTCCCGCCGGGCCGAAGCTCGATCATCCCGACGCGGCTCATGCCGTCGCCATCGGCTTCGCGTCGGGCGCGCGGCCGTAGATCGGGCGCGGCGCCAAGGTCGCGAAGCCGGCGGGCAGGTGCAGCAGGTCCGCCGCATTCGGCAAGGCCGTGGCGATCCGCTGAGCCGGCGGCAGCGCCTCCAGCCAGCGCAGCCCGCTGCCGACCACCGGCAGGTCGCCGATCGCGGCATAAGCGTCGGCCGGCTTCAGCGAAGCCAGCGCGCCGGTTGCCGCCAACGGATGAGCCGCGAACGTCTGCATGAACAATTCGCCATGCCCGCCCTCCATCACCACGGCAAGAGCCGCCAGCGATGGATCGCGCGCGAACGCGGTAGCGGCGAGCAGCGCGGTCGAGGAATAGCCGGTCACCTCCGCGCCCCAGCCGATACCCAGCCCTTGCGCTGCGGCGAGCCCGACGCGGACGCCGGTGAAGCTCCCCGGCCCACAATCGACCAGGATGCGATCGGCACGCCCGCCCTCCGGCAAGGCCGCGATCATCGGCATCAGCCGCTCGGCGTGCCCGCGGCCGACCTCCTCATGCGCCGACGCGACGACGGTGTCGCCGTCGAGCAGTGCGACCGAACAGGCGGCAGAGACGGTGTCGATGACGAGCGTGCGCAACGGCCGCTCAGATCACGCGGTTGAAACGCTCGAACTCGGGGCGCGGCAGCCGACCGAAGATGGTCGACGGGTCGCCATGGCCCAAAGTCGAGATGAAGTTGACCTTCACGCTCGGCTGATCGGCGAAGAAGGCGGCGTTCACCTTCGCGGGATCGAAACCCGACATCGGCCCCGTATCCAGGCCGACCGCACGCGCGGCAATGATGAAATAGGCGCCCTGCAGCGAGCTGTTGCGGAACGCATGCTCGCGCCGCATCTCGAGATTGCCCTCGAACCAGCTCTTCGCATCGGCGTGCGGGAACAGCCAGGGCAGGTTTTCGTGGAAATTCTCGTCCATCCCGATCACCACCGCCGCCGGCGCCTTGCGGATCTTGTCGGGATTGTTGCCGCCGGCGGCGTCGGCGAGCTTGTCGCGAGCCTCCTGCGACAGGCACCAGACGAAGCGCGCCGGCTGCTGATTGGCGGAGGTCGGCCCCATCTTGAGCAATTCGTAGATGGCGCGAATGTCCGCCTCGGTCACCGGTTCGTCGGTATAGCCGTTATAGGTGCGCGCAGCGCGAAAGATGGTGTCCAACGCGGCATCGGTGAGCTTGTCGCCCATCGTGGCTTCCTTTCGTCAGGAGGTGGAGCGCAACGTCAGATCGCGCGGACTTCGGTAACCTCGGGCACGTAATATTT
>JBQCHA010000147.1:0-15858 GCA_051955175.1 Sphingomonas sp. | reverse complement strand
GATCGTCGCAGCCCTGCCGCTTGCGCCGATTCATGAGCGTTTTGGAATTACGAAACTCGTAACGGTTACGATGCAGGCAGTGTCGGGTGCGGGATATCCCGGCGTTGCGTCGTTGGACATTCTCGGCAACGTCATTCCGTTGATTCGCGACGAAGAACCGAAGATCGAGACGGAGATCCAGAAGTTCCTCGGTACGCACGACGGCTCGACGATCACCAGCGCCATGTTTCCAGTCAGCGCCCACGCGAATCGGGTCCCGGTCGAGCATGGTCACACCATCGCCTTGCCATTTTTGGGGCTTGAAGACCAGTACGGATGCCGCCAGACTCGGTCAACATGGCTGCCCCAACTCCGTCCGCCTCGCCCCTTTTCCTGCGCGAGCCCGAAATCCGCCGCGGCATCGAGCTGCTCTATTTCGGCTATAGCCATATGACGCGCTCGATCGACGAAGGCTTGGGAAGACAGGGGCTGGGCCGCGCACACCATCGCGCGCTCTATTTCATCGCGCGCCAGCCCGACCTGACCGTGACGCAGCTGCTCGAGCATCTCGCCATCACCAAACAGTCGCTGGGGCGCGTGCTGACCGAGCTCAGCGATCGCGGCCTGGTCGAATCACGGCCCGGCGAGCGTGACCGGCGGCAGCGCCTGCTGCGCCTCACCGATGACGGCGCGCGACTGGAACGTGAGTTGTTCGACGCGATCCGCGTCAAGCTGTCGGCCGCCTATGCCAGTGCAGGGCAGTCGGCGGTGGGCGGCTTCTGGGCGGTGTTGGAGGGATTGATTCCCGAAGGCGAGCGGGCGCGGGTCGAAGCGCTGCGCGGCTGAAGTGCGCTGTCAATTCGGTATACCGCCACCTGTAGCAGGGGGGCGGAGAGCTGAGCGCCGCCCGGCCTGATCAGCGTGCTGCCGCGGCGAGTTCCACGTTGCGGTCGCGCGCGGCCTTCAGCGTCTCCGTCAGCAGCCGCTTCAGCGCATCGTCGTGATCGAGCACGTTGAGGCCCTCGCGGGTCGAGCCGCCGGGGCTCGCCACGCGATCGGCGAGCGTCGCCGGGTTCTCGCTCGCCCTGGCCGCCATCATCGCCGAACCCTCAACCGTGGCCGTCGCCAGCCGCAGCGCCTGGTCGGCAGGCAGGCCCAGCTCTGCACCCGCCGCAGCAAGCGCATCGATGAAGCGATAGACGAAGCCGGGGCCGCTGCCCGACAGCGCGGTGACCGCGTCGAACAGCCGTTCATCGGCAATCCACTCGATGAGGCCAAGCGGCGCCATCAGCGCGGCCGCGGCCTTGCCGGCGGCACTATCCGGGTCGGTGCCGTACAACCCGACCGCGCCATGGCCGAGCGCAACGGGCAGGTTCGGCATCACGCGCACCACCGCGCCGGCATCGAACCGCCGCGCGAGCGACGCCACTTCGACGCCGGCGAGGATCGACAGCAGCAGCTTGACGCCCTTGATATGCGGCCTCAGCGTCGGCGCGACCTGGTCGAGCATCTGCGGCTTGACGCCGAGCATCACCGCCTCGGGCGCGCCGTCCTTCGGAATATCGGTGACGTGCCGTACGCCTTCGGGAATCTTCGGCGTGCCAGGATCGATGACGGTGACCGTCGCGGGATCGACCGCGCCGCTCGCCACCCATTGGCCGAGCATCGCGCCCGCCATATTGCCACAACCAATCAGCCAGATGCTCGCAGGTACGTCCGAAATCATGCTTCTCCCTGGGTTTCGATCAATGCCGCGGCGATCGCCTCCCGTGGCGTCTTGCCGCCCCACAGGACGAACTGGAACACGGGATAGAACCGCTCGCATTCGTCAATCGCGCTCTCGACGATCAGTTCCGTCGCCGCCAGCGACAGCGTGCCCTCTTCACTGCTGCCGACCAGCGCGGCGTGGCGATAGAGCAGCACGCCGGTCGACGACCAGAGTTCGAAATGGCCGATCCACAACTGCTCGTTGATCAGGCCGATCGCTTCGTAGATCGCCGCGCGCCGGTCGTCGGGAATGCGGATGTCGGGGAAGGCGAGGAACTGCAGCACGCTGTCCTCGTCGCGCCACAGGCCGCGCAGCTCGTACTCGGTCCAGCTCCCCTTGACGCGGGCGACGACTTCCTCGTCCTGCCGCTCATGGCTCCAGCCGTGCGCCACGAAATAGTTTTCGAGCATGTCGATCGGCGCGGCGTCCTCGTCGCGCTCCAGATCAGTCTCGTCGAGCATCGGTACTTCTCCTCGCGCGCATGGTGACGGGCGCCACCTGGCCGGGCAAGGCCAGTGTAGCGGCGGCGGTGGAAAAAGCTGTGGAAAAGATGTGGGAGGCTTCCTGCACTCAGTCCTTGGGGCCGGGCTTGGCCGCCTTGGCCGCCGGCTTCTTGTCGGCCTTCACCACCGCCGGCGGACCGGCGCCTTCCAGCGCGTCGAGCCGGGCGCGCAGCGCATCGACCTCGTCGCGCGCGGCCGCGGCCATCGCCTTTACCGCATCGAATTCCTCGCGGCTGACGAAATCCATGCCGCCGATCCACTCGCGCATCCGGCTGCGCGCGCTCGCTTCCGCCTCGCGGCCCATGCCGGCGAAGGTGCCGGCGGCACCGTTGATGAACTTCGCGAAGTCATCGAAAATCTTGTTGTCGGTCTGCATGGGTGTCCTCGGACTCAATACGATTGCGGATGCGTCATAGCATGATCTGGGTGCGGTCCGAAGACGGCACAAGGGTTTCCGCATTCGGGTTCAGCCGATGGATGCTCCAGGTGAGCGCGCCGGCGAAGCAGATACAGGCTAGATAGGGCACCATCAGCCACGCCGCCGCGGTGCGGATGCGGCCGAACACGATCGTGGTGGCAATGCCCAACAGCAACATGCCGACGATCAGCACCAGCGCCAGCACCACGCGATGGCCGCCGAAGAACAACGGGTTCCAAGCGATGTTGACCGCCAGCTGCGCGACGAACAGCAGGATCGCCAGCCCCCGATCGCGCGCGCCACGGGCGTTGAGGATCATCGCCAGCGCCAGGCCGATCATCACGTAGAGCAGCGTCCAGGCGACCGGAAACACCCAGTCGGGCGGCGTCAGCGCCGGCTTGGCGAGGTCCTGATACCAGGCGTTGTCCGAACCGGCCGGCACGCTGGCGCCGGCGATGAACCCCAGCAACAGGACGGCGGGCACGGTCACTACCGCCCATCGCAGGAACGACATCCTGAGCTGCTGCCTCGACGCCAGTTCGGTCACCCACGCGCTCCTTCAAGAGACGGATCATCAAGCGCTTACACCGTAACGACCGGATGCGAAACGGGACGTTGGCCGTTTTTGCCGCCGCGGGTTTGCCAAGCTGGGACACCCAAGCTAGCGGACGCGCCGAAGGAGATTGCAATGGTGACTCGGTTCGGCATGGCATTGGCCGCGGCAGCGGCGCTGGCGATCGGCGGCTGCGCACCGACCCCGCCGCCGCGCGACACCGCCGCCGTCGCCGCCGCCACGGCCCCGGCCGAGCAGAAGGCACCGGTCACCATCCTGGTGTCGATCGACGCCTTTCGCGCCGATTATCTCGATCGCGGCATCACCCCGGTGATGTCGGCGCTCGCCGCCGGCGGCCTCTCCGCGGCGATGCACCCGTCCTTCCCGTCCAAAACCTTCCCCAATCATTGGGCGATGGTCACCGGCGACTATCCCGATCACTCGGGCATCACCGCCAACAAGATGGAGGACCCGCGCCGTCCTGGCGAGACGTTCACCATGGCGACCGACGACCCGTTCTGGTGGGACGAGGCGAAGCCGATCTGGGTCTCCGCCGAACAACATGGCGTCCGCGCCGCAACGATGTTCTGGCCGGGCGCCAACGTCGCCTGGGGTGGCAAGCAGTCCACCGAGGGCCATCATGAGGTGACGGGCGGCACCCGGCCGGAGGATTGGCAGCAATTCAACATGGCGGTGACCGGCACGCAGCGCGTCGATGCGGTGATCGACTGGCTGCGCCGTCCGACGGCGACGCGGCCGAAGCTCGTCACGCTCTATTTCGACACCGTGGACACCGCCGGCCACGCCTATGGCCCCGACGATCCGCGCACCAACCAGGCGATCGCCGACGTCGACCAGAAGATCGGGCGGCTGGTCGAGGGGCTGAAGACGCTGCACCAGCCGGCCAACCTGATCATCGTCGCCGATCATGGCATGGCGCCGATCAGCAGCGATCGCGTCGTCGCGCTCGATCGGATCGCGCCGCCCGCCGACTATCGCGTGGTAGAGGCTGGTCCCTATGCCAGCCTGCAGCCGACGCCGGGGCACGAGGCCGATCTCGATCGCCTGCTGGTCGGGCAGCACGGCCATGCCACCTGCTGGCGGAAGGAGAACATCCCCGCGCGCTTTCACTACGGCAGCAACCTGCGCATTCCCGACTATTTCTGCCTCGCCGATCCGGATTGGGAAGTGCTGCCGTCCACGCCGGACAAGCCCTTCTCGGGCGGCAATCACGGCTATGACAATCTCGCCCCCTCGATGCAGGCGGTGTTCATCGCGCACGGCCCGGCGTTCGACAGCGGCAAGCGGCTGGCGCCGTTCGTCAACGTCGATGTCTATGCGCTGCTGCGCGATTTGATCGGCCTGCCGCCCGCAACCCGCGTGGACGGCACCGATGCGCCCTTCCGCGGCGTCGTCCATCCGGACCGCCGGTAGCCCCATGCGCTATTTCGAGGATATCGCCGTCGGCGCCACCGCCAGCTTCGGCCGTTATGCGGTGACGCGCGAGGAGGTGCTCGACTTCGCCCGCCGCTACGATCCGCAGCCGTTCCATCTGTCCGACGAAGCCGCGGCCGAGACGCATTTCGGTCGGCTGTCGGCGAGCGGCTGGCACACCTGCGCGATGACCATGCGGATGCTGGTCGAGCATTTCGAGCATGAGCAACTGGCCGGGCTCGGCTCGCCCGGCATCGACGAGCTACGCTGGCTGAAGCCGGTCTATCCCGGCGATGCCTTGCGTTGCGAGACCGAGGTGCTGGACAAGCGCCCGTCGCGCAGCCGGCCGGAGATGGGCAGCTATCGCAGCCGCACCACCGTCTTCAATCAGGACGACGTGCCGGTGATGACCTTTGTCTCGAGCGTGCTGATCAGAACGCGCCCGGCCGGCTGACGCCGGCGGGGCGTTCGTCAGCCGAGATCAATGACGGCGGTCGCGGCGGTCGCGGCGGTCGCCGTCATGATCGCCGTCGCTATGGCCATGCCAGTTGCCGTGGTTCTGCCAATTCCCGCGGTTTGGGTTGGTCCCGCGGTTCTGGTTGGCCCGACGAGCCTGCCACGTCCCGCGATCACGGTCGGCGCCATGATTCTGCCAGTTACCGCGGTTCTGCCAGTTGCCGTTGGGCGTGTTGGGGGTGGCGTGCGGCTCCGGGCGATGGTGGAATCGGTCCCAATTGTCGCGATCGGGACGCTGGCCGTGGAAATCCGACCGGCGATGCTGCCAATAGCTGCGCTGATGATCGTCCCAGCGATGGCGATTGTGATTGCGATCGTAGACGTACACGCCGCTGCCGGGATAATAATAATCGCCGTACCAGCCGTAATAGGACGGCTGGTAATAGCTGCCGCCGCCGTCCCAATATCCGCCATTGTAATCATAATAGTCGCCATAGCCGCCATAGGCGCTGCCGTAATAACCGTCGGTAGCGCAGGCGCTGAGCCCAAGGCCGGCGGCGACGAGCAAGCCGGCCATGGCAATACGTGTCTTGGACATGAAGTGACCTTTCCCAGAATACGCGGGTGAATGCGGCCCTTATTACACGGCCGCACTGACTGGGGCCTGAACCGCCGACTTGGCGAGAACGCGCGCGCGACAGGCGCGGTTCCGCTTCATGCCGGGGCAGGACATGCCAAACCATGCGGCGGGCGGCGTTATCCGCCGCCGCACGTCGATCAATGATGCATGTCGCGCCAGACGTTGCGATAGGCGCCCCAGGCGAGGAAGCAGAACGCGACCAGGAACAATACGGTGGCGAAGCCCGCGACGTGACGCGACTCCAGCTTCGGCTCGGCGGTCCACACCAGGAAAGCGGAGACGTCGCGCGCCATCTGGTCGACCGTCGGCTTGGTGCCGTCCTTGTAGGCGACCTGCCCATCGGTCGTCAGCTGCTGCGCCATCGCGATGTTGAGGCTGGGGAAATAGGGGTCGTAGTGCAGCCCCGGCAGCGGCTGGGCGTCTGGGAAGTTCTTCTTCAGCGACGCCGGCACCGGGCGATAGCCGGTCAGGATCGAATAGACATAGGGTGCGCCGCCTTCGCGCGCCTTTGTGATGTCGGAAAGATCGGGCGGCAGGGCGTTGCTGTTTGCCGCGCGCGCCGCAACGTCGTTGGCGAACGGCGGCGGGATATGGTCGGACGGCAGGTTCTTGCGCGTCGATGGCTCACCCGTGTCCGGATTGACGTCGGGCTGTTCGAGCGGCCATTGCTCGGCAATCGCCTTCACCTCGGCGGGGGTATAGCCGATCCCCTCGAGATCGCGGAACGCCACCAGCTTGAGCGAGTGGCAATTGGCGCAGACCTCGCGAAAGACCTGGAAACCGCGCTGCAGCTGGCGTTCGTCGAACTTGCCGAAGGCGCCGTCGCTGGCGAGGTGCAGCGCCTTGGGTTCCAGATGATAGATTTCGGCGGCGGTCTTGTGCGGCGGATCGCTGATCAGCCCGCTGACGCTGCCCCACAGCGCCGCCAGCAGCGACAGGACGAACAGCAGGCCGACCAGCGGCGCGATGCGACGAGCCATCGATCAGGCCTCCTGCTCGGTAGGAACGGCGCCGCCTGCCCCTTCGGCGGGTGTTCGCGGCTGCGTTCCTCCCGTCCTCGCCAGCACCGCCTCGGTGATCGAGAAGGGCAACGGCCGCGGCCGCTCGGTGCGCGAGATGATCGGCAGGATGATCAGGAAATGGGCGAAATAATAAGCCGCTGCGATCTGCCCGGCGATGATGTAGCCCGGCGTCGCCGGCGAGCCGCCGCACCAGCCCAGCACCAGCACGTCGAGCAGCCACACAAAGAAGAACGTCCGGAACACCGGCCGGTAATTGCCCGACCGCACCGGCGACGTGTCGATCCACGGCAGGAAGAACAGCAGCAGGATCGACGAGAACATCGCCATCACGCCCCATAGCTTCGCCGGAATCCACAGGAAGTTGGCGGTAAACGCCCGCAGGATCGCGTAGAACGGCCAGAAATACCATTCGGGAACGATGTGCGCCGGGGTCTGAAGCGGGTTGGCCGGGATGTAATTGTCGGCATGGCCCAGGTAATTGGGCGCGAAGAACAGGATCAGCGCGAACACCAGCAGGAACACGCCTAGCCCCAGCCCGTCCTTGGCGGTGTAATAGGGGTGGAACGGTACCGTGTCCTGCTCGCCCTTCACCTCGACCCCGGTGGGATTGGACGAGCCGGGGATGTGCAGCGACCAGATGTGCAGCACGATGACGCCGGCGATCACGAACGGCAGCAGGTAATGGAGCGAGAAGAAGCGGTTGAGCGCCGCGTCGCCCGGCGCATAGCCGCCGAGCAGCCAGACGCGGATCGACTCGCCGACCACGGGGATGGCCGAGAAGAAGCCGGTGATCACCTGCGCGCCCCAGAAGCTCATCTGCCCCCAGGGCAGCACATAGCCCATGAACGCGGTCGCCATCATCAACAGGAAGATGACGACGCCGAGCAGCCAGACCATCTCCCGCGGTGCCTTGTACGAGCCGTAATAGAGCCCGCGGAAGATGTGCAGATAGACGACGATGAAGAACATGCTCGCGCCGGTCGCGTGGGCGTAGCGCAGGAACCAGCCGGCGTTCACGTCGCGCATGATGTGCTCGACCGAATCGAACGCGAGGCCGCTCGCCGGAGCGTAATGCATCGCCAGCACCACGCCGGTGATGATCTGGATGCCCAGCGCAGCACCGGCCAGCACGCCGAAATTCCAGAAATAATTGAGGTTGCGCGGCACCGGATAACCGCCGCCGATCGCGCCGAACACCAGCCGCGGCAGCGGCAGGCGGTCGTCGACCCAGCGCATGACCGGGTGCTTGGGTCGATATTGCTCCGCCCAGGGAAAGCTCATCTCAGATCCCCCATCCCACTTGTTCCGCGTTGTGTGCCGCCGTCAGGTTCCGACCTTGATGGTCGTTGGCGACGTGAAGGCATATTCCGGCACCACCAGGTTCTTCGGCGCCGGTCCTTTGCGGATGCGCGCCGCCGTATCATATTGCGAGCCGTGGCAGGGGCAGAAATAGCCGCCGAATTCGCCACGCGGCTCGCCTTCCTTGTTGCCTAGCGGCACGCAGCCCAGATGCGTGCAGACGCCGATCACCACCAGCCATTGCTTGTTGCCGGTCTTGGTCCGCTCCTCCAGCGTCTGCGGGTCGCGCAGGTCGCCGAGCGGCACGGCATCGGCCGCGGCGATCTCCTCCGGCCGCAGGTTCCGCACGAACAACGGCTGTGAGCGATAGCTGGTCGTGACCGCCTGGCCCTTGCCGATCTTCGACAGGTCCACCTCGGTGGTCGACAGCGCCAGCACGTCGGCCGAGGGGTTCATCTGGTTGATGAGCGGCAGCACCGCGACCACGGCGCCGGCACCGGCAAAGGCCACGGCGGCGATGTTGAGAAAATCGCGACGACGCGGCTCACCGTCGCCGTGGCCGTCGGCGGCAATCGGCTCCTCACCCGGCGGAAGCGCATTGTCGGCCGTCGTCATGTGCATGCCCCTCGCACTCCTCACCCTTTCAGAGCCATCGCCCCCGGCAGGATTATTGTTACAATCGGCCCCGCCTGCCGAATTACGCGCGCGAACAAGCGTATTGGGGTTAGTCTAGCCACACCGATACGGCTTTGCCAATGACCTTTCTGCCGTGGCCCTGGCGGCGGCGATACGTTGCCGCCCGCCGCGGGCGCGCCTAAGCGCTGCCGATGCGCATCGCCCTGTTCGAACCCGATATCGCCGGAAACGTCGGCACGCTGCTGCGGCTCGCCGCCTGCCTGGGCGTCGCGGTCGACCTGATCGAGCCGATGGGCTTCGCCTGGAGCGACCGGGCGCTGGCCCGCGCCGGAATGGATTATGCTGCCGGTGCCGACGTCACGCGCCATGTCGACTGGGCGGCGTTCGAGGGCGGCGTGTCGGGACGCATCGTGCTCCTCACCACCGCCGGCGGCACACGACTGGACGAGGCGCGCTTCGCCGCCGGCGACGTGCTGCTGCTGGGCGCCGAAAGCCGCGGCGTGCCCGACCAGGTCCATGCCCGCGCCGACGCCCGCGTGCGCATTCCGATGCGCGACGGCTTTCGTTCCTTGAATGTCGCCGTCGCCGGGTCCATCGCGCTAGGCGAAGCGCTGAGGCAGACCGGAGGATGGCCGCGATGATCGATCTCGACGACCAGCAGAGCGCGGCCAGGGCGTGGTTCGAGGAGCTGCGCGACGCGATCTGTGCCGAGTTCGAAGCGATCGAGGCGGAGGCGGGCTCCGACGCGCGGTTCGAGCGCACGCCCTGGCAGCGCGCCGATCCCAGCGGCGCACCCGGCGGCGGCGGCGTGCGCGGGCTGATGAAGGGCAAGGTGTTCGAGAAGGTCGGCGTCAACGTGTCGACCGTCGGCGGCACGTTCGAGGGCGAGTTCGGCAAGACCATCCACGGCGCCGGCGAGGACCCCCGCTTCGTCGCGACCGGCATCAGCCTGGTCGCGCACATGGCCAATCCACACGTCCCTGCCGTGCACATGAACACGCGCTTCCTGACCACGACCAGGCGGTGGTTCGGCGGCGGCGCCGACCTCAACCCGCCGATCCCCGACGCGCTCGACACCGCCGATTTCCATGCCGCGCTGCAGGCCGCATGCGACGCGCACGACCCGGCTTATTATCCGCGGTTCAAGCAATGGGCCGATGATTACTTCTTCATCCCGCACCGCAACGTGCATCGCGGCGTCGGCGGCATCTTCTACGATCATCTGGAGGGCGATTTCGACGCCAATTTCGCCTTCACGCAGGATGTCGGCCGCGCCTTCCTCCGCATCTATCCCAGGATCGTCCGCCGGCGCATGGCGACGCCGTTCAGCGATGCCGACCTCGCGACCCGCGACGCCTGGCGCGGCCGCTATGCCGAATTCAACCTGGTCTATGACCGCGGCACGCTGTTCGGCCTGAAGACCGGCGGCAACATCGACGCGATCCTGATGAGCCTGCCGCCGGTCGCGACATGGCCCTGATCCCGCTCGCCGACGACGAGCTGGCGACCGTCGTCACCACGCTGGAGATGACGACCCGCCCCCGGCCCCGGCCGATGCCGGAGGCGCCGCTGCAGCTGGTCCGCTGGGAAGCGCCCGATCCGGAGCGCTATCGCGCGCTGTTTCGCCGCGTGGGAGCGTCATGGCTGTGGTTCTCCCGCCTGGCGATGGACGAGGCGGCGCTGACCGCGATCATCCATGATCCCGCGATCGAGATATTCGCCGCGCTCGACCGGCAGCGCGTCGAGGTGGGCATGATCGAGCTCGATTTCCGTCGCGCCGGCGCGTGCGAGATCAGCTATTTCGCGCTCGTTCCGGAGCTGACCGGGCGCGGACTGGGTGGCTGGCTGATGGCGCAGGCCCTGGCGCGCGGCTGGCGCCGCGACGTCGCCCGCGTGTGGCTGCATACCTGCACGCTCGACCATCCCGGCGCGCTCGGTTTCTACCGGCGGCAGGGCTTCGTGCCGGTGCGCCGCACGATCGAGACGTTCCATGACCCGCGCCTCACCGGCCTGCTGCCGCGCGAGACGGCGCCTCAGATCCCCCTGCTCGCCGCCGACAGCCGGCGGTAGAGCGAAATCTCGACCAGCGCGGTGGCTAGCGTTACCGCTGCGGCGAGGCCCGAGCCCGCCGCCTCGATCAGCGCCACCGCCACCGGATTGCTGCCGTCGACCCCCTGCAGCGAATCGCGCAGCAGCCGGAACGGCGCGGGCGCCAGCATGCCGGCGAACAGCGCCATGGCGGCGAGCCCCATCATCACCAGCCCGCGCCCCTTGGTCAGCGCGAAGCTGCGCCCGATCGCGCGGCCGACGCCGATCGGTCGCTCCGCGACCAGCGCGGGCCCGACCAGCATCAGCCGGCCCAGCAGGTAAAGGCAAGGGATGACCAGCAGCAGCAAGCCCAGCTGCACCGGCGCTGCGGGCAGGCCCACCACGATCATCGCCAGCAGATAGCGCGGGAACAGCCGTAGCGCGGTCGACAGCGCGCGGCCCAGCGTCTGACCGCCCTCGCCCAGATACAGCGTCAACACCGCGAGCGCGCCGAACGCCATCGCCAGCACGCTGGCCAGCATGCCGGGCGCGTTGGTCTCCATCCAGGCGATCAGCGGCGATCCCGGCGCCAGCAGCCGCGCCGGATCGTCCGCCGCGCCGGGCGGCAGCGTCGGCACCCGCGTAGCCAGCAGGTAGAAGGCGAATTGCGGCAGGAACAGGAACAGCCCGGCAAGCGGCAGCAGCAGCTGACGATCGCGCTTCCAGCGGTGCCAAGCATCGGCGAACACGGCCGCCCAGTCGATCTTCATGGCAGGTCGGTATGCCTTTCCGTCGCCTCGACGATGGCGAGGTAGAGTTTCGCGACGAAGATCGCGGCGAGAACGCGGAACACCGCCGACACCGCCGCGACGATGATCGCGGTGGCGATGCCCGCCGCGCTGATGCCGTCGCCATTGGGCAGGACGAGCGCAAATATCGCGCCGAACACGGTGCGCGCCGCCAGCACCGCCACGGTCGATACGATCGCGTAGAGCAGCAGCACCCCGACGATGCGCAGCGCCAGCCCGCGCGTCATCGCGAACGATCGGGTGATCGCCCCGGCCCCGCGGCGCTCGGCCAGGATCACCGGCTCGACCACCAGCAGCCGCGCCGTCGCCCAGATGACGACGACGACATAGGCGATGGCGTAGATCAGCAGGAACAGCGCGACGCCGGTCGACATGCCCGACAGGTTGGGCTCGCCGCCGTCGAGCGCGGCGACATCGACGCCGGAGAGATCGAAGGCGATGCCCATCGGCAGCGCCAGCACGCCCGCGATGATGCCTAGCAGGATGAAGACGCCGATCGCCGGCAGCAGCCGTGCGGCGGCGGCGCGCACCGCCTCGCTCGCCCGCGTGGTGGCGTTCAGCGCCAGCACCGCGACGGCCAGCGTGCCGAGCAGCGCGATCGCCCAGAACAGGATCATCACGATCAGCCGCACCGCCGGCAGCTGCCCCTCGACCCAGGGCGCGATCGCCAGCTGCACCGCGATCGGCGCGAAGAACAGCAGCAGCGCGATGGGCAGGATCGAGGCCATCGCGCCGTTTGCGAACGCGGTGGTGCGGTCCCACACCGCCGACATCTGGACCATCGCCCCGCCTCCCTGTTGCCGCGGCCTCTGTGCCGCGCCGCCGCGTCGTAGCCGATCGCCCCAGGCCATGCCAGCGCTTGCCGACTCCCGCCTTGCGGGTCTAGCGGCAGCGGCGTGGACGACTTTACCGACGACATCGAATGGCGCATCGCCGCCGCGCCGGTCCCCTATCCCGAGGCCGTGGCCGAGATGGAGGCACGTGCCGCGGCGATCGCCGAGGGCGACGCGCGCGAGCTTATCTGGCTGCTCGAACACCCGCCGGTCTATACCGCCGGCACCAGCGCCGACCCGGCCGACCTGATCGATCCGCGCTTCCCCGTCTACAAGAGCGGCCGCGGCGGCAAATACACCTACCACGGTCCGGGACAGCGAATCGGCTATGTCCTCCTCGACCTCAACAAGCGCGGGCGCGACGTGCGCTGCTATGTCCACGCGCTGGAGGGATGGGTGATCGCCGCGCTCGCCCGGCTCGGCATCACCGCACATCGTGCGCCGGGACGGGTCGGCATCTGGACCGGCGAGGGCGCGGCCGAGGCGAAGATCGGCGCGATCGGGGTGCGCGTGCGCAAGTGGGTGACGCTGCACGGCTTTTCCGTGAACGTCGCGCCCGATTTGGCCGATTTCGGCGGCATCGTGCCGTGCGGGCTGGCCGAATTCGGCGTCACCAGCATCGCAGCACTGGGCGGAAGGCCCGATTTCGCCCCACTGGACGAGGCGCTAACCGCGGAAAAGCGGGGGTTTCTCGCCGCGCTAGCGGGCAAGTCGCAAAACGAGGCTTGAGGGTGGGGTCATATCCGATTAATGTCCACGTCGATTTGGGTTATTCGACGGCGGGTACGCCGACCAAATCCACCAATTAGGGAGCTTCAAATGCGTGCACTCATTGCGAAAGTGGTTACCGGCTCGATGATCGCCGGCGCCGCGCTGATGGTTTCGGCCTGCGGTCCGAAGAACGACACGACGACCGACAACACGATGGTCACCGACATGAACTCGACCGGTGACATGGGCACCATGGACGACAACATGACCGCCGTCGACAGCACGATGGGCAACGACGCCATGATGGCCAACGACGGCATGATGGCGAACGACACCATGGGCAACGACGCCATGGCGAACGACACGGCCGCCAACGGCATGTGATCGTTGCACCGCCGCGCTTGACACGCGGCGGGCACGGATTTGGGGGCCGTCCGGGATTGCTCGGGCGGCCCTTTCCATTTCGGGACCGGCACGATCGTGGCTGCGCCAACGGCTGGTGCCCGAAAATGACTCGGCTCGTCGACAGCGACGCACCGACCGCTCCTGAAATCGCTTGGGCCCGGCACGTGCAGGCCGTATCATGCGCGGCAGGGGTGGATCATGAGGGCTATCAACGTGCTGCGTAAGTTCCTGCCGCTCGCCGCGGCGATCGTGAGTGTCGTCGCCGCGCCGGCGTCGGCGCAATTCTTCTTTAGGTCGCACGACATGGCGGGCGCGCCGGTGACCGGTTCGGAACCGGGCATCCTGCCGCCGATGCCGGGTGCGACGCCGGCGGAGCTGACCGCCGGGCTGGTGTGGGAGCTGCGTTCCGCCCTCAACGTCGCGGCGCTGCAGTGCCAGTTCGCGCCGACGCTGCTGACCGTCGCGCACTATAACGCGATGATCCAGGATCACGACGCGGAGTTCGACGCCGCGCAGAAGGCGCTGATCGGCTATTTCATCCGCGTCAACAAGACCAAGTCGGCCGGCCAGAACGCGTTCGATCAGTTCAACACGCGCGTTTCCTCCGACTTCTCGACGGTTTCAGCGCAATATCCGTTCTGTCAGACGGCCAGCGAGGTTGGCGAGGACGTGGTGTTCGCGCCGCGCGGCAGCGTGGCCCAGATCGCCCGCAACCGCATGCGCGAGCTGCGCAACAGCCTGGTCCCCTGGGGCGAGCAGATGTTCCCCGGCCAGGTTGCCGTCAACAACATCGCGCTGCCGCGCCTCGACGACGCCTGCTGGCGCAAGGACAGCTGGAACGACAAGAAGTGCGGCCCCGACCCCTTCGACCAGCACGCAACGGCCTACGCCTCGCGCTGACCATCACGTAACTGCTAGAAGCTACGGCCTGCGCCCACTGACGCAGTGGTGTGTGACCGGTCAGCGCAGGCCCAGCATCTTGTGCGTCTGCAGCGACAGGCGCCATTTCGGCCGGTCGAGCACGAAGGCGACCGCCGCGGCGCGATTGGCCTCGGCGGTGTCGCTGTCGAGCGGCTGGATGAGGAAGTGGCGGAACGCCCAGGTCTCCATCGCATCGACGTCGCTTCCTGGCTGCGGCCAGACCAGCTTCAGCTCGTCACCGCTGCGCTGCACGACGTCGCTGCCCGCCTTCGGGCTGATGCACACCCAGTCGATCCCCGGATGCGCGGCGATCGTGCCGTTGCTTTCCATCGCGATGGTGAAGCCCGCGGCGTGGAGCGCATCGATCAATGCGTCGTCGATCTGCAGCATCGGTTCGCCGCCGGTGAGCACGACGAAGCGATCCGCCGCGCCCATTCCCCAATGGCCCACCACGGCATCGGCCAGCGCCGCGGCATCGGCGAACCGGCCGCCGCCGACGCCATCTGTCCCGACGAAATCGGTGTCGCAGAACCGGCAGACGGCGGTGGCGCGATCGACCTCACGGCCCGACCACAGGTTGCAGCCGGCGAAGCGCACGAACACCGCCCGGCGCCCGGCGTTCACGCCCTCGCCCTGCAGCGTCAGGAACATCTCCTTGACGGCGTAGCTCATCGCATCAGGGCTTGGTCGCGTAGACCGTCGGATCGGGCAGCCCCGCTTCCTCAAACCCCTTGGCGCGCAGGCGGCAGCTGTCGCACAGCCCGCAATGCACGCCGCCTGGCGCGGGATCGTAGCACGACCAGCTCGCGCCGGCGTCGAGCCCCAGCCGCGCCGCCTCGCGGGCGATATCGGCCTTGGTCATGTGCTGCAGCGGCGCATGGATGCGGAAGGGCTCGCCTTCGACGCCCGCCTTCGTGGCAAGCTCGGCCAGCTTCTCGAAGCCGTGGATGAATTCCGGCCGGCAATCGGGATAGCCCGAATAATCGAGCGCATTGACGCCGATGAACAGGTCGCGCGCGCCCGCCGCCTCGGCCCAACCGAGCGCGAGGCTCAGGAAGATGGTGTTGCGCGCCGGGACATAGGTCACCGGAATGCCCTCACCCACACCCTCCTTGGGCACGTCGATGTCCGCGGTCAGCGCCGATCCGCCGAACGCCGACAGGTCGAGCGGCAGGACGATGTGCCGCTCGGCGCCCAGCATCGCGGCGATGCGGCGCGCAGCGGCGAGCTCGACCTGGTGGCGCTGGTTATAGTCGATCGACAGCGCCAGCAGCGGATAGCCGGCCTCACGCGCCAGGCCGGCGGATACCATCGAGTCGAGGCCGCCCGATACCAGGACGACCGCTGGGGTCTTTTGCTCTGCCATGATGCGCGACCGCTAGGCGTGTTGCGACGAAATCGCAATCCCGCCGGGCGCATCAAAAAAACGGGCCGCCCGCGAGC
>JBQCHA010000146.1:0-4242 GCA_051955175.1 Sphingomonas sp. | reverse complement strand
CCGGCTTGCGGCGCGCAGGACGACGAAGCCGATCTACGTCACCGAAAGCGGCATCGCCACCGACGACGACAGCCGCCGAGCCGCGTGGATCGACGCTTGCGTCGCCGAGGTCCGCAGCTGCATCGCGGAGGGGATCCCGGTACACAGCTATCTCTACTGGTCGCTGCTCGACAATTTCGAGTGGACGCAAGGGTATAGCCAACGCTTCGGCCTGGTCGCGGTCGATCGCGCGACGTTCAAGCGCACGCCGAAGCCCAGCGCGGCGCATTTCGCCGAGGTGATCCGCGTCGCATGATCTTCACGATATCGTGAGTGAATGTTCTTGACGGCTTACCGGCGCGCTATCATGATCGCCGCACAACGATAATTAGGTGAGGATGACCGGGATGAGCCCAGAGCGCGGCGGTATCCGCGGATATCGGACGACGATCGGCATGCACGCGCCGGGTCTGCGGGCATGAACGCCCCTGACGCCGCGGCGGCCGAGAGGGCCGCGCCCTCGCCGACCGCCGACCCGCCGCCCGCCATTTCCAGCCGTGGCTGGGTCGTCCTCATCACGCTGTGCGGCGTCTACGTCCTCAATTTCCTCGATCGATCGCTGTTCGGCATTCTCGCCAAGCCGATCCAGGACGCGCTGCACGTCACCGACGGCCAGCTCGGCCTGATCGGCGGCCTCTACTTCGCGCTATTCTATTGCTTCATCGCCATCCCCATCGCGTGGTTCGCCGATCGCACCAACCGCGTGGGCGTGCTGACCGCCGCCTGCGCGATCTGGAGCCTGGCGACCGCCGCCTGCGGGCTGGCGGCCAATTACGGCCAGCTTGTCGCGGCACGGATGACGGTCGGCTTCGGCGAGGCGGGCGGTGTCCCGCCCTCCTACGCGATCATCACCGACAGCTTCCCGCCCGGCAAGCGCGGCATCGCGTTCGGCATCTACAATCTGGGCCCGCCGATCGGCGCAGCGCTGGGCATCGCGTTCGGGGCCTCGATCGCCGCGGCGTTCGACTGGCGCACCGCCTTCATCGCGACCGGCATCGTCGGGCTGGTGGTGGCGGTGATCCTGCGCGTCGTGGTGCGGGAGCCGCAGCGCGGCGCGTTCGACGCGCCCGGCGCCCGCGCGGCCAGATCGGGATTCTGGGAAACCTGCACGATGTTCTTCTCGCGCCCCGCGCTGGTGCTTGCCGCGCTGGGCAGCGGCGCGACGCAGTTCATCACCTATGGCCTCGGCAATTTCACCGCGCTGTTCCTGATGCGCGAGAAGGGCATGACGCTGGACGAGATCGCGATCTGGTACGCGCTGGTCGTGGCGGTGGCGATGAGCGGCAGCATGCTCGTCTCGGGCAAGCTGATCGATCGCTTCACCCGCGTCAGCAAGGCCGCCTATGCCACCATCCCTGCCGCGTCGCTGGTTCTGGCGATCCCGTTCTACATCGGCTTCGTCTGGGTGCCGGACTGGCACCTCGCGCTGCCGCTGCTGCTCGGGCCGGCGTTCTTCAATTACTTCTATCTCTCCTCGGTCGTGGCGTTGGTGCAGGAGGAGGTGCGGCCGGACCAGCGGGTGATGGCCGGTGCGCTGTTGCTGCTGGTGATGAACTTCATCGGCCTGGGGCTCGGCCCGACCTATGTCGGCGCGGCGAGCGACTATTTCCACGCCGCGCACCCGGCGCATTCGCTGCAGATCGCGCTGTTCACGCTGACCCCATTCTATGTCATCGCGATCGTCCTGTTCCTCTGGCTCGCCCGCATCCTGCGCCGCGAGCAGCACGTCGGAGCCTCTGCATGAAACCGCTGCTGTCCCTCGCCGCGCTCGCCGGCGCGCTCGCCTCGCCCGCCCTTGCCCAGGCGCCATCTGCGCCCAGGGTCGACGCCCCTGCCGGCACGCTGGTCGGCACGTCGCAGGGCGATCTCGACGTGTTCAAGGGCATTCCCTACGCGGTACCGCCGGTCGGCAAGCTGCGCTGGACGGCACCGCAACCGCTGCCGCGCTGGCACGGCGTCAAGCAGGCGACGGCGTTCGGGCCGGGCTGCGTCGTCCCGACGCCTGGACCGGTGAAGAGCGTCTATTCCGAAGCGCCGCAGCCGACCAGCGAGGACTGCCTGACGCTCAACATCTGGGCGCCGAAGCACGCCCACAACGCGCCGGTGTTCTTCTGGATCTACGGCGGGGCGCTGTGGGGCGGCAACAGCGCCGACCCGATGTACGACGGCGCGAAGCTCGCCGAACAGGGCATGGTGGTGGTGTCAATCAACTACCGGCTGGGCGTGCTCGGCTATCTCGCGCATCCGGCACTGAGCGCCGAATCGGCGCAGGGCATTTCGGGCAATTACGGCCTGCTCGACCAGATCCAGGCCCTGCAGTGGGTCAGGCAGAACATCGGCGCGTTCGGCGGCGATGCCGGCCAGGTGACGATCGCCGGCGAATCCGCCGGGGCGCTCAGCGTGATGTACCTGATGACCTCGCCGCTGGCGAAGGGGCTGTTCGCGCGCGCGATCTCCGAAAGCGGCTACATGTTGTCGATGCCGTCGCTGAAGCAGGACGCGCATGGCATGCCCTCCGGTGAATCGGCCGGCAAGACGCTGCAGGCGGCGGTAAAGGCGCCGGACCTCGCCGCGCTTCGCGCGATGGATCCGCAGAAGCTGACCGACGCTGCCGCTGCCGCCGGCTTCGCGCCATGGGGTGTTGTCGACGGCAAGGTGCTGCCCGAACAGATGGTCACCGCGTTCGACAAGGGCGACGAGGCGCAGGTGCCCGTGCTCGCCGGGTTCAACCAAGGCGAGATCCGATCGCTGATGGTGCTCGCGCCGCCGGTGCCGGCCAGCGCCGATGCTTATGAGAAGGCGATCCGCGCGCGCTACGGCGACCTCGCCGACGCCTTTCTGAAGCTCTACCCGGCGAGCGACATGAAGGAGAGCATCCTGGAGGCGGTGCGCGACGGGCTCTATTCCTGGACCGCCGAGCGGCTGGTCCGCAAGGAGACGGCGCGCCGCGAGCCCTCCTACCTCTACATGTGGGATCACGGCTATCCGTCCATGGACCAGGCCGGCCTCCATGCCTTTCACGCCAGCGAGCTGCCCTATGTGTTCGGCACCTTCGACAGCACCCCGCCGCTATGGCCGAAAATCCCCCACGATCAGCGCGAGCACGCATTGTCCGACGCGATGACTGCCTATTGGGCGAGCTTCGCCAAGACCGGCACGCCAACGGCTCCCGATGCGCCCGGCTGGCCGGCGTTCGGTACGACGAACGCCTATCTGCACATCACCGCCACGCCGCAGCCGGCGACGGATCCGTTGCCCGGCGTGTACCAGCTCAACGAGGCGGTGGTGTGCCGGCGGATCAAGCAGGGTGACCAGCCCTGGGGCTGGTACGTGGGGCTGATCGCGCCGGTGCTTCCCGCGAAGACCGCCGGCTGCGGCTGATCGACCCAGGCCGGCGGCGGGCGGATCGGCTAGTCTTTCAGCGCCAGGAAGCCGGCGGCCATGAACTTCGCCATCCGCTTCTTCACCGCCAGAAAGTCATTGGAATGGCACACGCCGCCCGACAGGCGATCGATGCGGCCGGTATGCGCCAGCGTGTTCATCAACGAGCCTGTCACGAAGTGATAGCCCCAGAAGATGTCTTCCTCGCTGTAATCGGGTAGCGCGCGCTTCAGGATGCTGACCAGCTTCAGCACGACGGGATCGAAATATTCGTCCATCAGCTCGGCGCCTTCGGGCGTGTTGCTGATCCGCGCGCCGAATGCGGCATAGTTCATCCATCCCTCGCCGCCCTCGCGATAGAGGTCGAGGTCGGTGTCGAGAAACGCGTGCAACGCGCCCTCGACGGTGGGATTGTCGCCGGCTTCTTCCTCATATTGTTCGAGCGCGGCCATGCGCATGCCGCTGGTGACCCCGGCGCGCCGTTCGAACACCGATCGGAACAGCGCCGCCTTGTCCTCGAAATAATAATGCAGCAGCGTGGTATGGATGCCGACGCGCTGCGCCACATCCCGCAAGGTGACCCCGTCGAACCCCTTCTTGGAGAAGAGATATTCCGCGGCATCGAGGATCTGCTTCAGGCTTTCGGCGCGCTGTTCGGCCTTGGTACGGCGCGTCTTCTTGGGCGCTGCTGGCACTCGCCAATCCCCTGTTACGGCGTGATCGGCAGGGGCGCGCGGGACTTCAGCGGCCGATCTGCTCGCCCTCGATCTTTCCGTTCGCGTAATCGGCACGCAGCCGGTTCTTGTCAATCTTTCCGGAGGC
>JBQCHA010000145.1:0-9242 GCA_051955175.1 Sphingomonas sp. | reverse complement strand
AGGGGTGTGGCGCCATCGATAGGGGAACACCCCTCCGTCTGGCTTCGCCAGCCACCTCCCCGTGCCGGGGAGGATTTTCGGTCGCCATCACGCCGCCCATCCGTTCTTTTCCATCCACGCGCCGCAGGCGCCCTTCGCCAGGTCGCGGACGCGGCCCATATAGGCCTGGCGTTCGGCGACCGAGATCACGCCGCGCGCCTGCAACAGGTTGAAGACGTGGCTCGCCTTGATCGCCTGTTCATAGGCGGGGATCGGCAGCTTCTTGTCGAGACAGTTCTCGCATTCGGCGGTCGCCTTGCGGAACAGGTCGAACAGGGCGTCGGTATCGGCGACCTCGAAGTTCCAGGTCGACATCTCGACCTCGTTCTCCTTGAACACGTCGCCATAGGTCACCCCGGCGTCGTTGAAGGCGAGATCGTACACGCTGTCGACATTCTGGATGTACATCGCCAGCCGCTCCAGCCCGTAGGTAAGCTCGCCCGCGACGGGCTTCATGTCGAACCCGCCCATCTGCTGGAAATAGGTGAATTGCGTCACCTCCATGCCGTCGCACCACACTTCCCAGCCGAGGCCCCAGGCACCGAGCGTCGGGCTTTCCCAATCGTCCTCGACGAAGCGGATGTCGTGGCGGGTGAAGTCGATGCCGATCGCCGCCAGGCTGCCGAGATAGAGGTCCTGCAGGTCGGCGGGCGACGGCTTCAGGATCACCTGATATTGGTAATAATGCTGCAGGCGATTGGGATTCTCGCCATAGCGGCCGTCGGTCGGGCGGCGGCAGGGCTGGACGAAGGCGGCGTTCCACGGCTTGGGCCCCAGCGCGCGCAGCGTCGTGGCGGTGTGGAAGGTGCCGGCACCCATTTCCATGTCATAGGGCTGCAGGATCAGGCAGCCGTGATCGCTCCAATAATCATGGAGCGTCAGGATCATGCGCTGAAAGCTCGGGGGCGTGGTCAAGATCGGGCCTTATCGCAGTGCGAACCGTGTCGGCCGCGTGCCTTGCCGGAAGGGCGGGGCGGAATCAAGCGGACCGCGCCGGCTGGACCGCAGCGGCGCGCCTGCTAAGGCAAGGCGGTCCCGTGTCCGGAGCACCTGCTGCATGTCCTTCCTTCGCCTGATCCCCGCCCTTGCGCTGCTGCTCGCCGCGCCGGTCGCCGCCCGCCCCGCGCCCCAGGCGAGCGCACGCGCGCCGCTGCCGGCCAAGACCGCCGACGCCGATCCCGCGCTGTGGGTGGTGAAGGATCGCGACACCACGATCTACCTGTTCGGCACCATCCACGTGCTGAAGCCGGGCCTGTCGTGGTTCGACGAGGCGGTGAAGAAGGCGTTCGATGCGTCCGACACGCTGGTGCTGGAAATGGTCATGCCCGATCCGGCGCAGATGCAGGCGCTGGTCGCCGGCATGGGCCTCAGCCACGACGGCACCAGGCTGACCGACAAGCTGCCGCCGGCGAACCGCGCCGCCTTCACCAGGACGGTAAGCGAGCTCGGCATGCCGGTGGCCGTCATCGACCGGCTGAAACCGTGGCTGGCCGCGACGCAGCTGTCGCTGCTGCCGGTCGAGAAGCTCGGCTACGATCCCGCCAACGGGCCGGAGGCGGTGCTGACCGCCGCTGCCAAACGCGAAGGCAAGCCGGTGGCGGGACTGGAGACCGCGCGGCAACAGCTCGGCTATCTCGACGGCCTGCCCGAAGACGCGCAGATTTCCTTCCTGAATTCGACGGTGAAGGACCTGCCCAAAGCGGGGCAGGACATCGACGAAATGGTCGCCGACTGGGCCAGGGGCGATCCCAAGGCGCTGGCCGACCTGATGAACGACGATCTCGACGACCAGCCGGTGCTGCGCCGGACGCTGCTGACCGATCGCAACGCACGCTGGGCCGACTGGATCGCGATGCGGATGCGGACGCCGGGCACGGTGTTCATCGCGGTCGGCGCCGGGCACCTCGCCGGACCGGGCAGCGTGCAGGCCGACCTCGCGAAGAAGCACCTGGTCGCCACCCGTATCCGCTACTGAGGCGCCGTGACGCGCGCGCTCGCACTGCTGCTCGCGGCCATCGCGGCGCTGCTGCCGGCGGGATGCAGCCGCCAGCCGATGATCGCGGCGCATCCGGCGCTGTGGCGGGTCAGCGACGGCGACACGACGATCTGGCTGCTCGGCACGATCCATCTGCTCCCCGCCAATGTCGACTGGCAGACGCCGGCGGTGCGACAGGCGATCGCCACGGCCGACACGCTGGTCACCGAGATTCCCGAGGCGCCGGCGAACCGGCAGGCGGCGACCTTCCTAGCGATGGCGCGCGCGCCCGGCCTGCCGCCCATGCTCGATCGCGTGCAGCCCGCCGAGCGCGCGCAATTGCGGTGCGCCGCCGCGGCGGCGAACCTGCCGCTCACCACGCTCGACGGGATGAAGAGCTGGGCCGCCGCCGTCACGCTTGCGGTCGGCGCCGGCAAGCGCTCGGGCGCCTCGGGCGCCGACGGTGTCGAGGCAACGCTGTTCGACGCCTTCGATTCCGCCGGCAAGCGCAAGCTCGCGTTCGAGAGCCTGAAAGGACAGCTCGCCCTGTTCGATGCGCTGCCGGAGGATCATCAACGTCTGCTGCTGGTGCGCAGCGCGGCCGAGGCGCTGTCGGCCCGATCGAGCTACCAGGCGACCCTCCAGGCCTGGGCGGCGGGCGACCCGGCCCGGATAGCCGCCAGCTTCGACCCGACGTTCAAGGGCGCGCCGGCGTTGGAGGACGCGCTGCTCACCGCCCGCAACCGCCGCTGGTCGGCGTGGATCGCGCGGCGCATGAACCAGCCCGGCACCGTCCTGGTCGCCGTCGGCGCCGGCCATCTGGTCGGCCCCCGCTCCGTCATCGCCATGCTGCGCGCGCGCGGGCTTGCCGTCGTCCGCGTTGAATAGCTCCCGCCCTTGCCTCTCGCGCGCGGCTGGACTATAGGCGCGCGCTTCCGATCATGGTCATCCCTGGAGGCGTGGTCGGATGAACCGATATCCAACCGCTTTTCGGAGATTTGAGCATGAGCGACCAGCTGACGCTCGCTGCCGAGACGCGTGACCGGGTTGGCAAGGGAGCCTCCCGTTCGCTGCGTCGTGAAGGCCGCGTACCCGCCGTGATCTACGGCAACAACGAAGACCCCACCCCGATTCATGTCAGCGAGAAGGAGCTGACCAAGCTCCTGATGACCGGCCACTTCACCAACTCGGTGATCATGCTGGACATCGGCGGCAAGGCGACCCGCACGCTGCCCAAGGACGTGGCGTTCGACGTCGTTACCGACCGGCCGGTGCACGCAGACTTCCTGCGCATCTCCGAACACGCCAAGGTCACCGTCGAGGTGCCGGTGCGCTTCACCAACGACGCAGCAGCGCCGGGCATCAAGCGCGGCGGCGTGCTCAACGTCGTCCGCCACGAGCTGGAGCTGGTGGTCGACGCGGCCAGCATCCCCGACGAGATCGAAATCTCGCTCGAGGGGCTGGAAGTCGGCGATTCGATCCACATCAGCAACGTGAAGCTGCCGAAGGGCGCGGAGCCGGCGATCGCCGATCGCGACTTCACCATCGCCACCATCGTGGCGCCGTCGGCGCTGAAGTCGGCCGAGGGCGACAACGAAGCCGCGGCGGAAGCCGAGGGCGAGGCCGAGGCCTGATCCGATCCCGCTCCCGGCTCCCATGCGGGGTCGGGGGCGGTTCCGGCCTGTTGGCGGACCGTTTCAGCCGCGCTGAAACAGCAAAGAGGAGCAGCGATGCAGCTCTGGGCTGGCCTCGGCAATCCCGGTCCGCGCTATGCGATGAACCGGCACAATGTCGGCTTCATGGCGATCGACGCGATCGCCGAACTCCATGGCTTCGATGCGCCCAAGAAGCGCTTCCAGGGCTGGGCGACCGAAGGGCGCCTGGGCAGCGAAAAGCTTCTGCTGTTGAAGCCAGCCACCTTCATGAACGAAAGCGGCCGCGCGATCGGCGAAGCGATGCGCTTCTACCGCCTCGCGCCCGGCGATGTGACGGTGTTCCACGACGAACTCGACCTCGCGCCGTTCAAGGTGAAGGTGAAGGTCGGCGGCGGCACCGCCGGCCATAACGGCCTGCGCTCGACCGACGCGCACATCGGCGCCGATTTCCGCCGCGTGCGGATCGGCATCGGTCATCCCGGCCTCAAGGATCGGGTTCACGATTACGTGCTGGGCAATTACGCCAAGGCGGAGATCGACCCGCTGGCCGACATGCTGGGCGCGATTGCCGCCGAGGCGCCGTGGCTCGCGGCGGGCGACAACGAGCGCTTCATGAACGACGTGGCGCTGCGACAGCAGGACTAGCGCGCCTCGCCAACCCTTACGATCCGCCCCGCCTTACGCTAAGCGCCTTCTCCATGCCGACACGCCAGCTGTTCGCCACCCAATTCTACGAAGCGTCGCTCGATGACGAGACGCTGCTCGCCGAGCTCGACGATGCCTGCCGCGACCTTGCCGACGAGGATATCGCCGGACAGCGCTGGAGCGAGGAGCATCATTATCGCGGCTACACCAGCTACGCCTCGCTCGACGACCTGCCGATCCGCGATCCGCGCTTCGGCGCCCTGGTGCGCCAACTCAACCGCCATGCCGCCGCCTTCGCCAAGGAATGCGGTTTCGATCTCGGCGGCAAGCGGCTGAAGCTCGACAGCCTGTGGGTCAACGTGCTGGAACCCGGCGGGACGCATTCGGGGCACCTCCATCCGCACAGCGTCGTTTCGGGGACCGTCTATGTCGTGGTGCCGGCAGGCGCCGGCCCGCTCAAGCTGGAGGACCCGCGGCTGCCGCTGATGATGGCGGCGCCGTCGAGGCCCGGCACCTTCGTTTATGCCGAGCCAAAGCCGGGCACGATCTTCCTGTGGGAAAGCTGGCTGCGCCATGAGGTGCCGGCGGGCACCGCCGAGACCGAACGGATCAGCATCAGCTTCAACTATCGGTATTGACCCCTAATTTCAGGCATTCCATGACGCTTCCGCAACGCTCGCCATCGTTGTAAGAAGAAGACGGACCGGGTCGCAGCCGACGCGCCCGCGTCGCAGGCGTTGGTGCGGCGGGGAATTGATGATGTTTGATCCGGTGGGGACTCCGATGGGGATCATTGCGCGGCGGCTCGACCAGCGCATTCCCCTCGACGATTCGGCAACCAAGGCGGTGCTGGCGCTGCCGCACCAGGTCCGCGCGCTCAGGCCGCACGATTATTTCCTGCGCGAAGGGCAGAAGCCAAAGACGTCGACGGTGGTGATCGACGGCTATCTCTATCGTCACAAGTTCGTGCAGGACGGCGGCCGCCAGATCCTGGCGGTGCACCTGCCGGGCGATTTCGTCGACCTGCAGAACATCCTGCTGGACGCGGCCGACCACAATATCCAGGCGCTGACGGCCGCATCGGTCGCCGAGTTCCCGCACGCCGACCTGCTCGAGCTCGCCTTCCGCCATCCCGCGATCGGCAAGGCATTGTGGCGCGAATCGTTGGTCGAGGCGTCGCTGTTCCGCGAATGGATCGCCAACATCGGCCGGCGCGACGCCCGGGCGCGGATCGCGCACCTGTTCTGCGAACTGGGCGTGCGGCGTGAGGCTGCCGGGCTCGGCCAGCGCGACAGTTTCGAGCTGCCGATGACGCAGGAGCAGCTCGGCGATGCGCTGGCGCTGACCGCGGTGCACGTCAACCGCACGGTGCGCGGGCTGGAACTCGATGGCCTGATCCGGCGCAGCCGCCGCGCGATCCGGGTGACGGACTGGCGCGGGCTGTGCGACGTCGCCGACTTCAACCCCAATTACCTGCATCTCGACGTCCTGAACGACCTGGGCGAGAGCAGCGAACGCACCCGCCGCGCCGCCGCGGGCTAGCGCACGCCGCAGGGGCTGGCCTCAAGCCGCCGGGCCGCCTATCTGGTCCGGCGACCGTGCCGGCTGTCCCGGCGTTCCACATCAGACAAGGTAGAAGCATTCCATGGGTTTCCGCTGCGGCATCGTCGGCCTGCCGAACGTCGGCAAATCGACGCTCTTCAACGCATTGACCGAAACCGCCGCGGCGCAGGCGGCGAATTATCCGTTCTGCACGATCGAACCCAATGTCGGGAACGTCGCGGTGCCCGATCCGCGGCTGAACCGCCTGGCCGAGATCGCCGGATCGGCCAAGATCATCGAAACGCAGCTCGGCTTCGTCGATATTGCCGGGCTGGTGCGCGGTGCGTCGAAGGGCGAAGGCCTGGGCAACCAGTTCCTCGGCAATATCCGGGAGGTGGACGCGATCGTCCACGTGCTGCGCTGTTTCGAGAATGACGACATCCAGCATGTCGACAACAAGGTCGACCCGATCGCCGATGCCGAGACGGTCGAGACCGAGCTGATGCTCGCCGATCTCGAGAGTTTGGAAAAGCGCGTGCCCAACCTCGCCAAGAAGGCGGCGCAGGGCGACAAGGAAGCGAAGATCGGCGCCAGCGTGCTGGGCCAGGCGCTCGACCTGCTGCGTGAGGGCAAGCCGGCGCGTCTCGTCGAGCCGAAGGACGAGGAGGAGGCACGCGTGTTCGCGCAGGCGCAGTTGCTGACCGCCAAGCCGGTGCTCTACGTCTGCAACGTCAACGAAGAGGATGCCGCCAACGGCAACGCCTATTCGGCCAGGGTGTTCGACAAGGCGAAGGTGGAGGGCGCCGAGGCGGTGGTTGTCTCGGCGGCGATCGAGGCGGAAATCGCCACCATGGCGCCAGAGGACCGCAAGGAGTTCCTCGCCGACCTGGGGCTGGACGAGACCGGCCTCGCCCGCGTGATCCGCGCCGGCTACAAGCTGCTGCACCTCCTCACCTTCTTCACCGTCGGGCCGAAGGAGGCGCGCGCCTGGACAGTCGAGGCAGGCGCCAAGGCGCCGCAGGCGGCCGGCGCGATCCACACCGATTTCGAGCGCGGCTTCATCCGCGCCGAAACGATCGCCTATGACGATTACGTAGCGCTGGGCGGCGAGGCCGGCGCGCGCGAGGCCGGCAAGCTGCGCCAGGAAGGCAAGGAATATGTCGTCCACGACGGCGACGTGATGCTGTTCCGCTTCAACGTCTGAGGGCGCGGGGGCGGATCTCGGCACGCCCCGCTCCGCCATGCTCGCGCCGGCGGGCGTCCGGACGCGCGGTCTGCGCCAGAGGTGTGACGTCAGCCAGTCTGGCTCCCCGCCTGCGCGGGGATGGCGCTGGCTGGCGGGTGCTCGCCAGCCCCGCGACCCGACCCCGGCGAAGGCCGGGGCCCAGTATCGGGCCGATTGCAACTGGACCCCCGCCTTCACCGGGTGGTGGCTTATGGCGGATAGCTACCGCAGCCTCACCCCATCATTCCGCCGGTTCGCTGACCTTTGCGGGGGATCGCGGCGCGGTCTGTTCGGCGCGTTGCACTGCCGGGCCGGCGCCGGTGACGAGGTTATGCGCGGTGTTGATCAGGCCGATGTGCGAAAAGGCCTGCGGGAAGTTGCCGAGCAGGCGCTGGTCGACCGGGTCATATTCCTCCGCCAGCAATCCCAGGTCGTTGCGCAGCGTCAGCAGCCGCCCGAACAGGCGCTGCGCGTCGTCATAGCGGCCCGACAGGACATAGGCGTCGGCCAGCCAGAAGCTGCACGCCAGGAACGCACCCTCGCGCCCGCCGACGCCGTCGTCGGTGCCCTCTGTCGAGTAACGCTGGACGAAGCCGCCCTGCATCAGTTCGCGCTCGACCGCGGCGATGGTGCCGGCGACGCGGGGGTCGTCGGCTGGCAGGAAGCCCAGTTGCGGCATCAGCAGCAGGCTCGCGTCGAGCGTCTTGCCGCCATAATGTTGCACGAAGCTGTTCTTCTCCGCGTCGAAGCCGTTGGCGCAGATGTCGTCATGGATCGCCTGGCGGACCTTTCGCCAGTGATCGACCGGCCCATCCAGGCCATAGCGCTCGACGCTGATCACCGCGCGATCGAACGCCACCCAGCACATCATGCGCGAATGGGTAAAGGCGCGCGCCGGCCCGCGTACTTCCCAGATGCCGCGATCGGGCGTCTGCCAATTCTGTTCGAGATGGGCGAGCAGCACCTTCTGCATCCGCCATGCCTCGTCCTGCGGCTGCAGCTCCGCCTCGCGCGCGGCGTGCAGCGTGTCGAGCAGCTCGCCATAGACGTCGAGCTGCATCTGGCCGGCGGCGCCGTTGCCTATCCGCACCGGCTTGCTGTTCTCGAACCCGGCGAGCCACGGCACCTCGAACTCTGGCAGCCAGCGCTCGCCGGCGATGCCGTACATGATCTGCAGCTGGCTCGGCGCGCCGGCAACCGCGCGCAGCAGCCATTGGCGCCACGCCTCCGCCTCGTCGCGATAGCCGGCGTTGAGCAGCGCGTAGAGCGTCAGCGCCGAATCGCGCAGCCAGCAATAGCGATAGTCCCAGTTGCGCTGCCCGCCGATCGCCTCGGGCAGCGACGTGGTCGGCGCAGCGACGATGCCGCCGGTGGGCTCGTAGATCAGCGTCTTGAGCGTGATCAGCGACCGCACCACCGGCTCGCGCCAAACCTCCGGCATCTCGGCGAAGCTGCCGCGCTTCACCCATTCGCGCCACCAGATGACGGTTCGTTCCAGCGTCTCGCAGCGGTCGGCGACGAAATGCGGCTGCTCGTTGGAGGGATGATAGGCGAGCGTCAGCGGCACGCTGTCGCCCTCGCGCACGGTGAAGCGCGCGCAGGTCTTCATGTTGCGGCCTTCGAGCGGCAGCGCGGTGTGCAATTCGACGGCATCGGGACCGGCGATCGCGCTGATCCCGTAATCCTTGCGCCGCACCCACGGCACCGCATGGCCGTTCTCGAAGCGCAGCGTGAGTTCCATCTCCATCTCGACGGTGCCCGAAATGCCCGTGACGATGCGGATCACGTCGACGTGCCGTTCACCCTCGTTGATCGGCATGAAGTCGGTCAGCGTGACGGTGCCGGTCGCCGTCTCGAAGCGGGTCTCCAGCACGGCGGTGTCCCGCAGATAGCGGCGCCTGGTCTTCTTGATCTCGCCCGCCGGCGCGATCTTCCAGCGGCCGTTGTCCGGCGTGCCGAGCAACGCGGCGAAACAGGCGGGGGAATCGAACCGCGGCAGGCACAGCCAGTCGATCGAGCCGTCGCGGCCGACCAGCGCGGCCGTGCGGCAATCGCCGATCATCGCGTAGTCTTCGATCCGCATCGCCATGGCGCGTTGATCCCCGTCTCGACACGGCACGGCCGAGGATTCCGGCGGCGGCCCCGAGGGTTCCGGCGCGCC
>JBQCHA010000144.1:0-7003 GCA_051955175.1 Sphingomonas sp. | reverse complement strand
ATCGCCGCCCTCGGCGAACAGCGTCTCCAGACCGGCGCGGTCCTTCACCGCGGCGATCTTGGCGAGATAGGGCTTCAGCGGCGCGGTGCCGCGTGCCTCGATCCCCGCCTGGTCCATCCAGCTGGCATAGAGATCGCCGATCTGGCGGCCGGCGGGGCCGTACATGTCAGGGTTCTTGGCGAGATCGTCGACGATGTCATGGACCTGCCGCTCGGACCGGTCGGCGAGCGTGATGAACGGCCCGGCGCGCGTGCGATCGGCGGCGATCTGCGTGGTCTTGTCCCAGGTGCCGTTGGCATATTCCCAGAAATCGTCGCCCGGCTTCACCGCAGTATCGCGCGCCGACAGGTCGACGCCGAACGCGCCATATTCGGGTTGGCCGTCGGTGGTTCGCGCGGAGGATACGGACGCCAGCATCAGGGCGGCTACCCCTGCGGACAGCCGCATAACAGTCTTGATCTGCATCATAATTCCCACCCCTTATCTGTGTATCACCTGGCTATAGCGCCGATCGGGCGGCGGGCAATTGGATTCAGCGAACCTGCCGGGCGATCAATCGGAACAGCGCCGGACCGGCGACAAGCACGGTGACGAAACGAAGCGCCTGCAAGGCCATGACGAACGGCACGTCGACGTGTGTCGAGGCGGCGATGATCGCGACCGAATCCATGCCCCCGGGGCTGGTGGCAAGATAGGCGGTGACCAGATCGACGTTCGTGGTCGACGCGATCAGCACCGCGATTCCCGCGCAGAAGGCGAGCAGCAGCCCGATCGACAGCAGGATGCGCGGCAGCGCCGCCTTGGCCGTCGCGACGATCTCTCGCGTGAAGCTGAGCCCGATGCGCCAGCCGACCACGGCGTAGCTGACCGCCAGCAGCCAGCCGGGAAGCTCGACATGGATCACGCCGGCGATGTTGAGCGCGGCACCCAGCACGATCGGCCCGAGCAGCGCGCCGGCCGGCAACCCGATCAGGATGCCGCCGGCCGCACCGATCGCGGCGACCGCGATGGTCTCGGCAAAGGGCAGGGCGTGGAGCGGCGGGAACCAGGCGCCGCCCGGCGGATGCGCGCCGGTCGAGCCCGACGCGATCATCGCCATCACCGAGGCGATCGCCGCCACGCACACCACGCGCAGATAGGCCATCACCGCGACCAGCCGCGCGTCGGCGCCGAACGAGCGCGCCATCAGCGTCATCGCAGTGGCGGCGCCCGGCATCGATCCCCATACGCCGGCGGTGCCCGGCAGCACCTGCCAGTGGCTGAGGAGATAGCCGAGCACGCCACTCGCGGCGAGGGTGGCCAACGCCGAACCGAAGAACAGCAGCGGATGCTGGGCGACGGTGCGGACGATATCGGCGTCCAGCGCCCTGGCGATCAGCACGCCGACGATGGCCTGCGCCGCGCGAAAGGCGAGGCCGGGGATCTCGACCTTGTGGCCGGTGGCGGCAAAGGCGATGCCGACGACCAACGGGCCGAGCAGCAGGCCGGCCGGGATGCCGGCGATCTCCAGCAAACCTCCCAGCACCGCGGAGGCGACCAGCATCAGCGCGACGCGGGCGATCGCTTGCCTCGTCATGGCTGGCGTATCCCGGCGGCGGACTCCGGGACTGGCCCGGCGCGACGGCGCGGTTCAGCCACCGAAGGCGATGTCGTCGGCGGTACAGACGCGCGAAATGGCGGGGAAGATATTCTGGACGACGAAATTGTGCATCTCGGCCGAGCGTGAGGTGCAGGCATCCTCGACCACCACCATGTCGTACGACAGCTCCCAGCCCGAGCGCAGCGTTGATTCCACGCCCATGTTGGTGGCGATGCCGGCGAGCACGATCGTCTTCACGCCGCGCCGGCGCAGCTGCAGGTCGAGATCGGTGCCGATGAACGCGCCCCAATGGTGCTTCAGCACGACGATGTCGCCCTCCTGCCGCAGCCCGTCGACCAGTTCGGAGAATGCGGGCGGGGTGCCGTCGGCAGGGAGCGACGGCTTGTCGACGTTCAGGCTGGGCATCTCCGCGGCAGTGAAGCCGACATGCACCAGCACGACCGGCGCGCCGGCGGCGCGGCAGCGTTCTGCGAGCGCCTTGGCGCGATCGACGACCTCGCCCGGCGCATGCGGGCCGAGCCCGTCGCGGCCGACGATGCCGTTCTGCAGGTCGATGAGGACGAGGGCGGTGGTGCGGGGATCAAGCTGTGGCATGGCGCGGAAACGGGTAAGCAGCGCTGCCGTTCCCGGCAAGCCGCTGTGGCACGCGGCCGATCCGACCGTCCCCGTCTACCGCAGAGCATTTTCTACCTGTGGCACCACCCCGGCGAAGGCCGGGGTCCAGTTGCGAGCGGCCCGATGCTGGACCCCGGCCTGCGCCGGGGTGGTGGTCATGAGATGGCTCGCCGTTGATGAATACCACCCGACACACGCTTAGCGTCATTGCCGCTAGGCAAGACCTCGGCAAGGCAACCCGTCACCCCGCATTGGTTCCGGGGGCCACTGTTGCGCAGCAACTGCACGCACGGCTCCTGCGGTGGGTGGATGCCGGAACAAGTCCGGCATGACGGATTGTGCGGACGGTTCGGCCGCTCACCCCACCCGGTTCGCCACCAGATCGTCGACTACCGCGGGATCGGCCAGCGTCGAGGTGTCGCCCAGGCTCGACACGTCGCCTTCGGCGATCTTGCGCAGGATGCGGCGCATGATCTTGCCCGAACGCGTCTTGGGCAGGCCCGGCGCGAATTGCAGCGCATCGGGCGTGGCGATCGGCCCGATCTCCTGGCGTACCCAGCGGGCGAGTTCCTGGCGCAGCGCCTCGTTCGCCTCCACCCCGCTGTTGAGCGTGACATAGGCGTAGATGCCCTGGCCCTTGATGTCGTGGGGCATGCCGACCACCGCCGCCTCGGCGACATGTTCGTGCAGCACCAGCGCCGATTCGACTTCCGCCGTGCCCATCCGATGGCCCGACACGTTGATCACGTCGTCGACGCGGCCGGTGATCCAGTAATAGCCGTCGGCATCGCGCCGGGCGCCGTCGCCGGTGAAATACTTGCCCGGATAGGTCGAGAAATAGGTCTGGAAGAACCGCTCGTGATCGCCCCAGACGGTGCGCATCTGGCCGGGCCAGCTCTTCGCGATGACCAGATTGCCCTCGACCGGGTTGCCGGCCTGCACATGGCCCTCGGCATCGACGATTTCGGGATCGATGCCGAAGAACGGCTTCGTCGCGCTGCCCGGCTTCAGCGCGTGCGCGCCGGGGAGCGGGGTGATCATGTGGCCGCCGGTCTCGGTCTGCCACCAGGTGTCGACGATCGGGCAGCGGCCCTCGCCGACCACATCGTGATACCAGCGCCAGGCTTCGGGGTTGATCGGCTCGCCAACCGTACCGAGCAGGCGCAGCGACTGGCGCGAGGTGTTCGTCACATACTCGTCGCCCTCGCGCATCAGCGCGCGCAAGGCGGTCGGCGCGGTGTAGAGGATTTCCACGTCATGCTTGTCGCACACCTGCCAGATGCGGCTCGCGTCGGGCCAGTTGGGCACGCCTTCGAACATCAATGTGGTCGCGCCGTTCGCCAGCGGGCCATAGACGATATAGCTGTGCCCGGTGACCCAGCCGATATCGGCGGCGCACCAATAGACCTGCCCCGGGCGGTAATCGAACACGATCTCGTGCGTCAGGCTGGTCCACAGCAGATAGCCGGCGGTGGTGTGCAGCACGCCCTTCGGCTTGCCGGTCGATCCCGAGGTGTAGAGGATGAACAGCGGGTCCTCCGCGTTCATTGGCTCGGGCGGGCAATCGGCGCCGACACTCGCGGCGGCCTCATGGTACCATACGTCGCGGCCGGCCTGCATGGGGACATCGCCGCCGGTCGCCTTCACCACGATCATCTTCTTCATCGCCGGGGCATGCTGGGCCGCGGCATCGGCATTGGTCTTCAGCGGCACGCGCTTGCCGCCGCGACAGCCTTCGTCGGCGGTGACCAGCACCGAGGAGTCGCAATCGGTGATGCGGCCGGCCAGCGCCTCGGGCGAGAAGCCGCCGAACACCACCGAGTGGATCGCCCCGATCCGCGCGCAGGCGAGGATCGCGAACGCCGCCTCCGGGATCATCGGCATGTAGATGGTGACGCGATCGCCCTTCCTGACGCCTTCGCCCTTCAGCACATTGGCGAAGCGGCAGACCTCGGCATGGAGCTGGCGATAGGTGAAGCGCCGGGGCTCGGCTTCGGGACTGTCGGGTTCCCAGACCAGCGCGACCGTGTCGCCGTTGGTCGCCAGGTGCCGGTCGAGGCAGTTGGCCGACACGTTGAGCACGCCGTCGGGGAACCAGCGGATGTGGAAATCCTTTTCATCGAAGGACCAGTCGCCGGCGACCGTGGGCGGCGTGATCCAGTCGAGCCGGGCGGCGTGATCCAGCCAGAAGCCGTCGGGATCGGCGAGCGAGCGATCGTACAGCCGCCGATAGGTTTCGGCGTCGACGCGTGCGTCTTTTGCCCAGCTGTCGGGGACGGGATACACGCTGGCGTCGGACATCGGCCTCTCCTTGGTCTCGCGGTCGGCTGCTCTTTGCCTAATCAGGCAAACGGTGCCAAGGGCTGGCTATACGTAGAAGAGGAAATGGAGAGCCATGTCGTCGACCCTGCAGGAACTCGAGAAGCGCCGCGCCGATGCCAGGGCGGGTGGCGGACAGCGCCGGGTGGACGCGCAGCACGCCAAGGGCAAGCTGACCGCGCGCGAGCGGCTCGACATCCTGCTCGATGAAGGCAGTTTCGAAGAATACGACATGTTCGTCGAGCACAATTGCGTCGACTTCGGCATGCCCGACCAGGTGGTGCCGGGCGACGGCGTGGTGACCGGATCGGGCACGATCAACGGCCGGCTGGTGTTCGTGTTCAGCCAGGATTTCACCGTGTTCGGCGGTTCGCTCTCCGAACGCCACGCGGCCAAGATCTGCAAGATCATGGACATGGCGATGAAGGTCGGCGCCCCCGTGATCGGCCTCAACGACTCCGGTGGCGCGCGCATCCAGGAGGGCGTGGCGAGCCTCGGCGGCTATGCCGAGGTGTTCCAGAGGAACGTGCTGGCGTCGGGCGTGGTGCCGCAGCTGTCGCTGATCATGGGGCCATGCGCGGGCGGCGCGGTCTATTCGCCGGCGATGACCGACTTCATCTTCATGGTGAAGGATTCGAGCTACATGTTCGTCACCGGCCCCGACGTGGTGAAGACGGTGACCAACGAAGTGGTAAGCCAAGAGGAACTGGGCGGCGCGGTGACGCACACCACCAAATCCTCGGTCGCCGACATCGCCTTCGAGAACGATATCGAGGCGCTGATGGCGGCGCGCGATTTCATCGACCTGCTGCCCGCGTCGAACCGCGTCGAGGTGCCCGAGCGGCCGACCGCCGATCCGTGGGACCGGCTCGAGCCCAGCCTCGACACGCTGATCCCGCCCAACGCCAACCAGCCGTACGACATGCACGAGCTGATCCGGAAGACGGTGGACGAGGGCGACTTCTTCGAGCTGCAGCCCGCACATGCCGGCAACATCATCACCGGCTTCGGCCGGGTCGAGGGCCGCACCGTCGGCATCGTCGCCAACCAGCCGATGGTGCTTGCCGGCTGCCTCGACATCAACGCGTCGAAAAAGGCCGGGCGGTTCGTGCGCTTCTGCGACGCGTTCGACATTCCGATCTTGACCTTCGTCGACGTCCCCGGCTTCCTCCCCGGCGTCGGGCAGGAGCATAACGGCATCATCAAGCACGGTGCGAAGCTGCTGTTCGCCTATGCCGAGGCGACCGTGCCGAAGATCACCGTGATCACGCGGAAAGCCTATGGCGGCGCTTATGACGTGATGGCCTCGAAGCACCTGCGCGGCGATTTGAACTACGCCTGGCCGACCGCCGAGATCGCGGTGATGGGCGCGAAGGGCGCGGTCGAAATCATCTTCCGCGGGAAAACGCCCGAGGAGATCGCCGAACACACCGCCGAATACGAGGCGCGCTTCGCCAACCCGTTCGTCGCGGCGAGCAAGGGCTTCATCGACGAGGTGATCCAGCCCCACTCAACCCGTCGTCGGATCGCGCTCGGACTGCGCAAACTCCGCGGCAAGGCGCTGGAGAATCCGTGGAAGAAGCATGACAATATCCCGCTATGAGCGATGATGCGCGGAAACACTGGGCTCAATCCACCGGCGACCCCGTTGACGGGGCTCCACCGGGAGTGCGCCCCATTAGTCTCGATGCGCTGAACTACCTCGGCGTTAGTGACGAGGGCGAGTTATACTGGATCGATACAAAGGTGCTGACTGCCAAGAAGCAGATACGTCTGACGTTCTGGCAATCGTTTGGCGCCATACTAACAGTGATTGCAGCTTTGATTGCCGCTGGAGCTGCTTGCATCTCAGCATATGCCGACTTCTCGGCGCTGCATGTAACGGAGAGAAGCGGAAAATGAAACTCGGCCCCCTCAACCATGTCGGCATTGCCACGCCGTCCATCCCCGATGCGGCCGCGCGGTATCGCGAACTGCTCGGCGCGGAGAAGGTTGGTGAGGCGTTCGACCTGCCGGCGCAGAAGGTGCGCGTGTGCTTCGTCGATGCGCCCAACAGCCAGATCGAATTGCTCGAACCGCTTGGGCCGGATTCGCCGATCGCGAAGTTCCTCGAGAAGAACCCGGCGGGCGGGCAGCACCATGTCTGTTTCGAGGTGCCCGATATCCACGCCGCCAAGGCCGAGCTGGAGGCGAAGGGCGCTCGCATCCTCGGGGAACCGCGGATCGGGGCGCATGGAACGCCGGTGATTTTCGTGCACCCCAGGGATATGGGCGGCGTGCTCACCGAATTGATGGAAACGTCGCGGGAGCAGCATTGAATCCTCTCCCTCCGGGCGAGGAATAGGAGGGAGCATGGCGGGCTACGAAACCATCCTGACCGAGCGTCGCGGGGACGTGCTCGTGGTCACGCTCAACCGGCCGGATCGCCTCAATGCCGCGCCGCCGCTGATGTTCGACGAGATCGGGACG